>NZ_JBHZPF010000050.1:0-41518 GCF_042787975.1 Peribacillus sp. YIM B13482 | reverse complement strand
TTCGTCTATCGTATATTTAGTCAAAAAAACTGCACCTCCAATTGTTAGATGGTGTCTAACAATTGGGGTGCAGTTCATTTTACTAGGGTCCTTTTTATTATGGTCAATTAAATTAAGTTTATTTTTAAAACACTAGTATGAGTAATTACTGTGTATATACCATAAATATCATAACCATCTGTATACTGTTTTTAAAATCCTTTTGAGGGGAATAATAAAAAAATGTTGAACTAACTAATTATATATTACATAATATATATGAGCATATATTCATATATGGAGAGGGTGTTTGGAATGGGACATAATCACGGACATTCCCATGGTCATAGTCACGGGTCGGGAAATAAAAAAGCATTATTTTTATCATTTATAATTATCACTAGTTTTATGGTTGTTGAAGTAATTGGTGGACTAGTCACTAACAGTTTGGCTTTACTGTCTGATGCAGGTCATATGCTTAGCGATGCAGCTGCATTAGGGCTTAGCTTAGTTGCCATCAAGTTAGGGGAAAGAAAAGCGTCAGCCACTAATACGTTCGGGTATAGACGGTTCGAAATCATTGCGG
Source organism: Peribacillus sp. YIM B13482 (assembly GCF_042787975.1). Taxonomy (NCBI): domain Bacteria; kingdom Bacillati; phylum Bacillota; class Bacilli; order Caryophanales; family Bacillaceae; genus Peribacillus; species Peribacillus sp. YIM B13482. The sequence continues at coordinate 40,953 of NZ_JBHZPF010000050.1, read as the reverse complement.
CATCTTTAAATGGAATTACGCTAATTGTTATTTCCCTTTACATTTTCTATGAGTCGTATCGAAGGTTGATGAACCCACCTGAAGTGCAAAGCAAGGGGATGCTATTAATCTCGGTATTAGGGTTAATCGTGAACATCATCGCTGCAGCTATCTTAATGAAAGGAGATAAGGACACAAACCTGAACGTCCGGAGTGCATTTTTACATGTCCTAGGGGACATGCTGGGATCGGTGGGAGCAATTGTGGCCGCGGTGTTAATCATGTTTTTTGGATGGGGTATCGCTGATCCAATTGCCAGTATCATTGTGGCCTTTTTGATCATTATTAGCGGATGGAGGGTGACGAAGGATTCCTTCCATGTCCTGATGGAGGGGACCCCTTCACAAATAGACATACAAAAAGTAAAGGAAACGCTACAGGGCATCCCTCAAGTTGAAGATGTTCATGACCTTCATGTCTGGTCCATCACTTCTGAGATGCCAATGTTAAGCTGTCACATCGTGTTTAGTGGGGAAGGAAGCCATGATACGATACTCCATCAAGCGCAAAAGATCCTTCACGATGAATTTGGGTTTGATCACAGTACGCTCCAGGTGGAGAATGCAGACCAGGGATGCGCAAGTCCGCATAGTACATGTAACTATTGATGGTTAGCATGATCAATGGCCTGTTTCAAGAGACCCATTACATGTTCATCATCATGCGTGTAGAAAAGGGTGGTTCCTTCCCTACGAAATTTCACCAAACGCAAGTTCTTAAGAAAGCGAAGCTGGTGTGATACGGTCGATTGAAGCAAAGATAGTTTATCGGCAATGTCATTTACAGAGTATTCCCCGTGAAACAGTAAGTGTAGAATGCGTAAGCGGGTCGGGTCTGATAAAGCTTTAAAAGTTTGCGAAACGATAAATAATGTTTCTTCATCAAGGTTATCTGTCAAGTGATGATTATCATTTTGGTTCTCCAAGTGATCAACTCCCTATACTAATTATAACAAAAAATATGAACTAAAAATCATGGGCATTTTATGCCCATGATTTTTTTAATTGTTACCAATGACCTGGGCTAAATACTCTGCATCTTCACCGACTCCCGTCAAGAGGGCCGAACCGCGCTTGTGCTGCCAGGGTCTTCCTAAAAAATACAAGCCATCGACATTGGAAAGGCCTCTTTGTTGGATAGGGTTGCCACTTTCGTCCCATACGAAAGGAATGTTAATCCAACTGTAACTTGATTTGAATCCAGTTGCCCAAATAACGTTCTGGACATCCAGCTCCTCACTGCCCAAGAACCCCATTGAATGTCCTTCGCATTTAAAAGCTCGTGGCAAAATATTTATTTTACCGTCTCTTATCAATTCCTTAAGGTCATTACCGAAAATTGGGTCACCTGCGTTTCTAAGTTTTTGGCCTATTCTAGAGTCCCTTTTCGCCCTCAGTAGCCCGAGCCGGTCGAACCACCAAAATGTGCTTTTCCCTAAAATGGATAACGGTAGATGACGTGGTTTTTGACCTACCGAGAGATAAACTTTCCTCGTTGCAGCAAGTTCGACTGCAATTTGAGCCCCTGAATTACCTCCACCCACGACTACTGAAATACCTGGTTTTAGTTGAGAAGGTTCCCGATACCATGAAGAGTGTATTTGAAATACCATGGGTGAAAGATTCCTAGCAATTTCCGGAATGAAAGGTGTTTGAAATGGGCCTGTGGCGATAATGACTTGTCTTGCTTGAAATGTGCCTTTTGTCGTCGTCAGGAAAAAAGTGTCGTCCTGTTTATCCATAACCATCACTTCTGTTTCCATTTGGATCGGTAACTCAAAAGTTAGGGCATATTGTTCAAGGTAATCTGCTACCTCGTCTTTAGTTGGAAATCCTTGTGGATGCCCCTTTAGAGTTAATCCTGGCAGGGAACTAAGGTATCTTGGTGTAAATAAAGTCAGAGAATTATACCTTTTTCTCCAAGTATCCCCGATTCGGGTCCCTCCATCAATGATGATAAAAGTTTGCTCGGTCTTAGAGAGCTAATACCCCATGCAGAGCCCTGCCTGACCGGCCCCGACTATGATTGTATCTAAAATAATCAAGTTCATTCACCTCAATATTATAATATGAGCATATATTCATATTATATCTTAATGATGGTTCAGTGCAAAAGCAAAATAAAAGAGCTTAACCTCCAAATTATGAATATAATGTACCAAACATTTATTAATGGAGGTTGTTTATGTTAGATGGCCTGAAGATCAGCCTGTTTATAATGATGATGATTTTCCTTGGTACAGGCTTAGGAGGCCTTGCCACCAAATATATGGGTGGGGTTTTTAGGAATAATCATTCGCTGTTACATATGTTCTGTGGTGGATTATTAGTCGCGTTATTGGGATTAGAAATCTTTCCGGAAACGATTAGTGATTACAATTCCCTTGGCATACTTGCTGGAATGTCCTCAGGAATCTTCTTCATGATAATTATGGATCACGTTCTACATAACGTGAAAGGTTTACATATTGAGAAGCCCCAAATGTACATTTTCCTGTTCCTTGCACTCTTCATTCACAGCATACCTACAGGCTTGGCCTTAGGCATGAGTTTTCAGGACCCGCAATTCCAAAATCTATCCCTGTTCTCGGCCATTCTGATTCATCACTTTCCGGAAGGCATGGTCTTGATGGTTTCAGTCATGATTTCAAATGCCAACCCTAAAGTTTTTTGGGTGTTTAGCCTTTTGCTTTCCTTTGCAGTTGGTACCACTTCATATATTGGAATCACAATAAATACTGGGTCAATAAAGGTCCAAACCCTGCTTTTGGGAGCAGCTCTTGGTACCCTAAGTTATGTCACTCTCTATGAAATACTATGGAAGGGGGCTTCCGACCGTTTCACCCCATTGATGTTCGGAGCTGCTTTGGCTGGATTCCTAACCTTTCTATTCCTGCAAATCGCTGCCTTTAGCCATTGATAAATAGTTGTAGCCGTATTTAAAAGAAACGAATACTCCACACGGTGGGTTAAAGCTATAGACGGATTATGTGACTTGTCATTATAATGACAAATTTGTATTCAACAAAATAAATCCTGCCCCCCAAAAATACAGAGGGCAGGATTCTCTTATCTATAAAAGGACGTACACCTACTTTAAGGAATGCTTATATTTAAAGAACCCCCCTTGGTGATGATGATTTTTACAAGTGACCTAACGATTGCCATTCAATGATAGAAACACTGAAATGGCAATTAGTATTGCGAGGGAAAAGACACCAATCACCAACCAAAGTTTATTCTTTTCCTTTAGCAAGTGTAGCCCTGTTATAAAGCAAAGTAGCGCAAGTGCGACTACGATTATTCCTAACCCAATGTACACGGCCAGCCCCCATAACTGTACTCTATTTTTATTTCCCTTTGAAATGGCTTTATTTCATTTTACCTATTTTCAACCTAAGCCCAATAGAAGTGCTAGCTGAGCCACCGCAAATGTCACCAGGAAGGCAATCCCAGTAGGTATCATGAAGGACCAGAATGTCCATTTAACACTCTTTGTTTCCTTATATATATTAATCAGTGTTGTACCACAAGGATAATGAAGCAGGGAAAACAACATCATGTTCAATGCGGTAATCCACGTCCAACCATGGTCGAGAAATATTTGCTTTAAATCTTCGATACCATCGACATCCATTAACGATCCCGTCGATAGATACCCCATTAACAGGATAGGCAATACAATTTCGTTTGCCGGCAGACCAATTAGAAAAGCCATTAGTATATACCCATCCAGTCCGACTAACTGTCCCAGCGGGTCCAGGAAGTTAACGATGTATAAAAGAATGCTAGTATCCCCAATCTGTATATTTGCTAGAACCCAGGTTAGAATTCCAGCCGGGGCTGCCACTTTTATGGCACGATAGAGAACGGAGAGTGATTTGTTTAAAGATGACCTCACAATTGTATCGAAAAATTTAGGTTTCCTATAAGGTGGGAGCTCTAGAGTGTAATGTGTGGGAACCCCCTTAAGAGCCGTCTTAGAAAGTATCCACGATACAAGGAATGTGGTCATGATGCCGAATATCACAATTCCAACGATCACTGAAGTTGTCACGATTGATTTCACCCCCCCAGTGAAACCCGAGGCCATAAAGAGGGAAGATAGAATGATTAATGTACCCCAACGTCCATTACAAGGGACAAAATTATTGGTTAAGATGGCTAACATACGTTCCCTTGGAGATTCAATAATCCTGGAGGACATGACGGCTGCTGCATTGCAACCAAATCCCATCGCCATGGTGAGCGATTGTTTCCCGTGGGCGCCTACAGTTTTGAATAATCGGTCCATATTGAAGGCGACTCGTGGAAGATATCCATAATTCTCAAGCAAGGCAAAGACAGGGAAGAAAATAGCCATAGGTGGAAGCATGACACTGATCACCCAGCTCGTTCCGCGATATAACCCAAGCACAAGAACCCCATGCAGCCAATCAGGTGCGCCGATATTAATAAAGAAGACAGTCAAATAACCTTCAACCCATCCGAAAAAGTCGGCCAACATTGAAGATGGAATGTTAGCCCCGGCGATGGTTAAGTAGAATACCGCGCCCAACATAATCAACATGATGGGAAAGCCGAAAATTGGAGAGGTAAAAATAGCATCCAATTTTTCCGTTCTCTCGTTATGTTTGGCTTTTGAGAAAGTGACTCCTGCTTTGATTAATTGATTACTTTGTTTGTAGAGCTGTTCGACTATTCGATCTCGGATATGTGGAGAGGAAAGGCTGTCTGCCTGTTGAAATAGTTCATCCATATTAAGCTGTTCCTTCGATGTTTTTATCTCCATATTTACCTCCCTCTTTTATGGCATTTCTCTTTTCCACTTGCCTTAACAAGTCCTTATCCCCATCCAAGAGACGTAAGGTAAGCCATCTTGTAGGAAGGTCATCGCCGAATATCTTTCGTACCATTGGTTCAAGAGTTTTTATCCTTTGTTCAATTTCATCATCATAGGGCATGTGGAAAGGGGTGCACTGAATATCCCCTATTAATAAACGGTCAATGGTATCAAGCAACAGGGGTATCCCGTCTTTGTTTCTTGCAGAAATTTTAATGACGGGAACGCCTAATCGTCTCATTAAAGCCATTTCATTTACACGGATACCTAATTTCTCCGCCTCATCCATTAAATTTATACAGATGATGGTCCGTTCGGTCATTTCCAAAACCTGCAAAGCCAAATTCAAATTCCTTTCCATTGCTGTCGCATCGAGAATCACAATAGTGACATCGGGTTTTTCAAACACGATGTAGTTCCTGGCGATTTCCTCGTCCAACGAATTTGAATATAGGGAGTAGGTGCCGGGAAGATCAATAATTTCATATTGCTTTTCCTTGAAAGAAAAGGTTCCGGCTTTCATATCGACAGTCTTTCCAGACCAATTCCCGGTATGCTGCCTCAAACCTGTAAGAAGGTTAAATAAGGTGCTTTTGCCTGTATTGGGATTTCCTGCAAGGGCTATTCGAAACGTATCACTCATATTGAACCAGCTCTCCTTCAATCTTTTGACTCTCCTCTTTCCTTAAAGCGATGCAAGTTTGGCTTACACGGAAGGCGATAGGATCGCCCAAGGGACTTTTACGAAGCACTTCGACAACGGCTCCAGGAACAAATCCTAAATCAAGTAGCCTTCGCCGCATGACACCAACGATACCTAAATGATTGATGCGGATAAAGTCTCCCTTGTTTCCATCATATAATGACATCTTTTTAGACAACCCCATCAATATTTCACCTCTTCATTTTTTTTTACCATACGCAACTTTTATTATATATTATGGGATATTTTCTTCTATTGTCAAAGAAAATAAAAATTTTATTAGAATTTTTTAAAATTTAAAGACATTTAAGCATATTTTTATATATTGGCTTTTCATTCTTTATTGAGGTTTTAACGTGTAATTATTTCTGGGAATTGGGATATTCTTAACGTTCTAAATCCGCATTTTCATGATAAACATCTGTTATTATGTTAGCCTTATCCGACTAAAGTACTCTTAATCAAATGGTACTGTATGGAAATAAAATACTTGATATTCTATCATTGCAAATAAATAAAAGGTTAGTACAAGTGGGAATAAATGATTTAAACCTAGTAAAGAATCTGTTTTTCATTTTGAAAAACTAGATTTTTTATAGATCACGACAACAACAATATAAACCGTTTTAATCAACTAGTTGAAAATGCTGGTGAAAATAAGGAGGTCATTGATTTTGAAAAAGTCATTCTATATTTTATTCTTTCTACTGTTCGCTTTCTCTACTTCAGTTTCAGCACATACCGGGTTAGAGAAGTCTTCTCCATCAAATGGAGACACGATAAAAGAGGAAATTCAGGATATCACGATGGAATTTGAAACGGGATTGGAGACTGGCAGTTCCTTCACTTTACTTTTAGATGGTGAAAAGGAAATCCCGGTTTCAAACATTAAAGTGGATGGAAATAAATTGACGGGTGCGTCTAATGAGCCGTTAGAAAACGGAAAGTATACAGTGAAATGGAATATCATCGGGGAAGACGGACACATCATCGATGGGGAATATGGTTTTACTGTGGCGAAAGCGAATGCAAATAAGGAGAGTACCGAGTCACCAACAAAATCGGATGAAGATAAACCTCAAACAATCGAAAAACCAGAAAAGGCATCAGAACAAGCACCAGCTGCAAGTGATGTGCAAGAAGAATCTCAATCGAATGCTAACTTCATGCCGATACTAATAGGAATTTTACTTGTTGTGGCGATTTTCGTGACTGTCTGGTTGATGAGAAAAGGAAAAAAATGATTTACGCGTTATATCTAACTGAAACATTATTATATTTATGTTTTTCTTTATTGATGGGAACGTTTATCATGCAATTGATTCCATCAACCAAAAAGCCATCGATTCATATTCATAAACGATGGCTCCAATTTTCCATAGTAGGTATTCTACTGTTCTCTTTAATGCCAGTACTTTATTTAATCTTTATGCTATTTAATGACACGGGTATTTCTTTAAGCGTTCAAGATGTATTTTAAGCTTTAAAGTTGGGAAGGGGTGGATCATCACCTTCATTATTTCGGTTTTCTTTTATCTGTTCGTGTCCTTCTTTCCTGTGTTAAAAAATAAGAGGTATTCGGTTATTTCCATTTTATTTCTCGTTTTTATTATTTTTACAATTGGTTGGGCCAGCCACCCTGCTTCTCTAAATGAGTGGACAGGTTTTATTTATCATTCGATTCACTATACAGCGGTAAGTGTATGGGTGGGAACACTGTTAATTGTCAGCTGGTTTTCAAAAAATCAGGAGAATTGGTTAGCGTTCTTAAAATGGTTCACACCAACAGCCATCTTTTGTCTTGGTCTGACGATCCTATCGGGATTTCTTATTATGTCAATCATTTTGGATGCCAAGGATTATGCAAATTCATGGATGCTGAACTATGGACAGGCCTTATTAATTAAGCATGTAATCGTACTTCCTATATTGATATTTACTTTTATAAATGGTTTTTGGATAAAAAAGCACCTGTATAACGGGTCAACCTTTAACCTTAAGCCATGGACGAAGGCAGAGAGTATTCTGTTATTTTTTATTTTTACAGTTACGGCCGTTCTCGGGCAGCAAGAGCCACCAAAAGAGATTGAAACGACGATGAAAGATAGTGGGACTCTGTTTCAATATATCTATGGTGGAACAGTACCACCATCATTGCCAGTTCAACTAGAGCTTAATTTCATTCACCAATTCTCTGTTGGTTTATCGGCTGTTTTCTTAATCCTTGTTTTATTGTCTTTTATCAAAAAAGCCCCCGTTATTTCATTATTGTTAAGCTTATTTCTTGTTATTTCCATATACTTGACGCTTATGTTCAGTATTCAATAAAGAATTATCTCATTGTCAAAAGTGCCTCATGAACAACTATATTAGCGTAAACAAAAAGAATCCATTTTGAAATTAGATTGATCAAAATTGATTCTTTTCTTTATGTATCTGTATCGTGCAGTGGATTTTTAAGGAAACACGAATGAATTTATTTCAGTAAAACAAGAGACAAAACAAAATGGCTGCAAACCACTTCTTCAAGAAAGCTTTGCGGTCTTTCATGCTTATAAGCCTCGTATAAGGACGGTCGATAAGAATCTCGTTTACCCTATAGCCAATGATGAGTTGAAAAAAGTGAAAAATATTCCTGATGCAAGATCTTAACTTTAAATTATGAGAGTCCGTTCTATACTAGGATTAAAAAGTTTCGAACAGTCAAACAGATCACCTATGAAGTGGAGGTGCATATGCTGAAAAAGCTCTCTCCTTTTACCACATCCAAACGAACAACTGGATTTTCGGGGAAAGTAACCAGCAGAGAGTGTTATAAAGAACTGTCTTAGCCGATCGGGCCAATGGGTATTGGAAAAAGCATGTATCTTGCCATATTGCATGAAAGATGATCCATAGTCAAGATACTATTGGAATCTCGGATTGGACTCGAATCAATACTTTTATCGTGTTTTAATATTATTTTAAGAAAACAAAATTATTAACTAATTTTTATACTGGTCAATTTATAGAAAGGTTACGAGGACAAGTGTTTTTTAATAAAGGACATAAAAGTATTCTTTCTTATATTGATTTATATAGGTTTTTTTATAATCAGCAAAAAAAATAAAAAAGAAAACCTTGTTTTTATATAAAAAAATCAATAGGTTGAATATTCTGATTCTTTTTATTGCACGATAGCAAAATGTATGATTCAATAATATTAGACGCTGTTTCCAGTAGGTATAGATAATTAATTGGAGTGAGAGGAAATGAATCAAATTACTTCTTGGGGGTATTTTATGAAACACTATACGGTTAAAGAGGGTGCCATTTTATTGAGTAAGAGTGAGGAAACTATTCGTAGGTGGTTACGTAAAGGCGATGTTTTTCCAAATGCCCAATACAATTCAGATAAAGAAGGATGGAAAATACCAGCGACGGATATCTTTCTATTATCAAAACCATCGATTAATGAACAACCTAAAACAAATAACCAGACACTAACAGTATCACAGGTCGCTTCTAGACTAGGCAAAAGCGAGGAAACCATCAAACGTTGGCTCAGATCTGGTGAACAATTCCCTAACGCTTTTAAGGACAGCGATGTACAGGGATGGCGTATCCCTGAAAATGACTTAACTTACAATAATTTTAAACGAGCACATCCGGTGCAATCTCCTGTTAAATCCCAATCTCCTTCAGTGCCATACACCAATGTTATCCATCAAGAAATAAATCAGAACAGAGACCTAGTAACTCTTGCATATAAAGCAGTGACATTAACATCACCTACAGAAGACATGGTTGCATTGTTATCTCAAGTGGGTATTCAGAGATGTATGGAAGTACTTCTGATATTGCAGCAATCACGTTTAAAGGTAAGAAACGTTGAAGGTTTTATAAAGAAAGCAATTAGAGACAATTGGAGTACTGATACAGTTCCTATAAAGATACCAAGGAGTCAGAGTAAAAAGTTGTATGAACTTACGCAAGATGAGTATTCACAAATAGTGAACAATAAAGAAAATCCTGCCCAAGATCATGTTCCTTTCTACAATTGGTTGGAAGAGGATTGAAAAAAATTACCTCTCGATATCTAAAATTTCATATAAAATCCTCTTCCAAACTAAACGATTTACAACAGTGTTAGGCAGACAGAAAAAAATTGCATTTGAATCCCAAATCAAATGATAAAACGCAAATGTACCAACTTGCCCCAGTATCATAGATCACAATCTGGCACTAAGCTTCGGAAGGTTGCCCAAGACTTACTGGAAGTCTACTAAGTGAAAATCCATAAAAAGGTTGAACAAGCGATTGGACAAATCATTTCTGTTCGTTGGAATCCTGTCAATATTATAGCGAACAGCCAGTCCATTGATATTGAGAGTCTACATAGAAAAGAAAACACCGGGGAGAACTTGAACACATGAAGCTGTTATAGGAGGAGAATGAAAAAAATGAATATTTTATTTGAAGAATTAATTGATATTAATTTAATCGGGAAAGCGACTACAAAAAAGCCCAATTTAAAAAACTTAAATTCTAATCCAACAATTAATAAAGACGTGGCTGTAATTGGTATTGATTTTCAAAATGACTTCTTGGAAGAAGGAAATCTGGCTGTTGCTAATTCTTATCAAGACGTTAGAAACTTTGCTAAGTTCATTTATGAAAATGTGGATGCTATAGATGATATTTTTATGAGCTTAGATATTCATCAGCCTAAACAAATTTTTCATCCTGCTTGGTGGGTAAATGATAAAGGACAGTATCCTGAGCCTTTTACGGTTATTACTTATCAAGATGTATTGGAAGGTAAGTGGGCACCTATTTACCAAAAGCAAGAAAGTATAGAGTACCTTCGTGGACTAGAGGCAACTAAAAATAAGTCCTTGATAATTTGGAGTTTCCATTGCCTACAAGGTACATTTGGTGCTGCGATTGAAACGCAATTATCTAACTTATTATTTGCTTATTCTTTGTATAAAGATAAGGATGTACATTACGTGACAAAAGGGTTAAATCCTATCTCTGAAATGTATGGAATAATAAAACCTGAGTATTCAAAAACGGATTTAACAGACAAAAATCTTTTAAATCAATTGCAGAATTATAAAACGATAGTTATTGGTGGAGAGGCTAAGTCTCACTGTGTACTTGAGACAGTCAAACAGATTGTAGAAGAGTTTGAAATGATGAATCACAAAGATTACTTAATTTATGTGTTAGAAGATTGTACATCTTCCATCACAGGTTTTGAAGAAGCCACAGATGATGAATATAAAAAATTAGCTTCAAAATACCCAATTAAACTAACTACAATTAAAGAACTTAAATTTTAATTGATAATGGAAGAGGGAGTTCCCTCTTCGGTCAGATACATACATTTTTAAACGTCGGAGGTTGATTATAATGAGAAAAATTTATCATGATGATAGCTTAGCTTTGCACACAGGTGCTTGTGATATTGATAATTTGAGAGATGTAAATGTAAATGGCTAAAAGTAGTAAATTTGACTACAACCACTTGAGACATATTGATAATACATTGGATAGAACTGAAAGATTAAGAGCCTTCGCCCAGATTTATTCTTCTGCAAAGATAAATGGTCTACATTATGTGAATTTTGATGGCAAGGAAAATATAATTCAAATTTACACTCCTTCTCATAAACTGCATTACTTTAGTACTTGTTTTTTATTAAAACAAAAGTACAATGACACACCTATAAATACTGTTTCAAGACAAGCGCATCAACTGAGAAGATTTTTGGACTTTATTGAGCTTTGGAATATTGATTTGTTAGAAGTCGATATCTTTACAGTTGTTGTATCCTTTGTTAGTTACTTACGTTTATTAAAGAGTTTAAGAGCCACTCCTAACCGGGCAATTGAATGGTCATTACTAAAACATGTGCCTATGCATGAAAGAGCAAAGCATTTCGGTAAAGTGTCCTCTATTGGCTTAAATTTCGAAGGAATAATGGTTCAAGACAGATTTGAAGATTTTACCCATAATACTATAAGCGGCTTTGTCGAAATGGCATGTAAGTATCTAGGCTTTTTAAAAAAAGAAACCCACGAATTCGAGGATATAGACCTTACGTCTATTCCGGTAAAGCAAAGAGCATTCACAACTACCACATCAGGTCCAACAGGGAGAAAAACGTATGTAATAGCATCCGATGTACACGCCATACTGAGGGAAGCTAATTTTAGAATTCCAAACGCTTCAGCAGGGCACATCCAGCCGTTATCGGAAGAAGTGATGACTGAAGAAGATGTAAACAATTTCATGTCATTGATTCCTTCAGGCGATATCCAAACAAGACTTTTGTTTTACATCTTGAAGTCCTTCGGACTTAGAAGGTCTGAGGCTCGAAACCTTCTTTTTGTTTCTGAAAACGTACCTAAGGACTTTTACCTTTGGGATATTAACAGGGCACAGGTATGGTTAAAGAGCGAGATGCATGGTGATTTATCGTATGATAACAGGCTAAAAGCATGGGTTTGTTGTGTAGTGAAAAGAGAGGTTGCCAATTTTCAATCACAAAATAAAACTGTCAGAACACGACTAATTCCTAACTTCTTCTCGCAGCAGGATCTCACAAACTTATTACTTGAGCATATCAAGGAAAGACAGTTGTTAATGGAAGAGATAGGGCTAGAACATGATTACTTATTTTACTCAAATTCAAATAATTCAAAGGGAGAGGCAATTACCGGTGGTACGATTTATTCTAAGTACCGAAGAGTTATTTCCGGTTCTGAAAAAGAAAATTTTTACCTCAACTTTTCCCCGCATTCCTTCCGACATTTTTTTGCAACTAGCTTAATCCGCATTAAACGCAAACCAATTTTCGATGTTTCTAGGTGGTTAGGTCATAGAGATGAAAAAACAACTAGAACAATTTATCTTCATTACCTGCCGGGACGCGATAATTTGCCTACAGACGATAAAGTAGGAGATATGGCTGCTACTTTCAAAAATGGTGGAAAGGTATGAATTTGATGAAAACAGAGTGGCTTGAGATTGAAGAATTGTCTATAGTAAACCAATACGGTGAGACGAGAAAGAAATCTTTAAGAGGTATATTGGGAAGATTGAAAGCTGAATATTCCACAGGGGAGATTTGGCTGAAAACTCCTTTAGAAGAAAAGGAACATATTATCAGATGGGGCAACAAAAAGGACTCAAGATATATTTTATCTTGGGCAATGGAAAGTGGTATAATGCAACATCCTGAATATAGAAAAGCAATTATAGATTACTTTAGTAAGTTTTATAATGCTGTGGGAGGATTATGTAAGGAGTTAGCCGAGCATTACCAGTTTGTCACTGAAGAGGAAGCTGAAGCACTAAAAAAGTTGAGAAGGGACTCCGAGAAAGAGCCTTTTGTTAGTAGTTTTTATAAGTTGTGCGTTACTTTTGGAAAGAAGTTGAAGGATATTACGGAAAAAGATGTACTAGAGAGCTGTGTAGACTGGTCATTAAACTCGATCGTTACCTCAAGAAATATCATACAAAAAGCAAGGTTCGCTCTTGGTTATACAACGAAGAAGCAAATTGTTTATAAAAATAATAAAAAAATATTTCCGGTTGAAAAACTGGCCAATGAACACCCACATCTTGAAACTCCTATCCGAGATTATCACAAATACTTGATAGCCGGGGGATACTTAAAAACAACTATAAATAAGAAAATTAGTACCTTATCAAATTTTCTATCATTTCTAAAAGAACAAAGCGATACTGTACAGTTATCAAACTTCCGAAGAACAGAGTTCTGGGCTTACTATTCTTGGTTAGATCTGAAGTTTGGCACATCTTATACTTATGCACATATTATTAATGCTAAATTGTTTATTGAATGGGGGTTAAATGAGTACCCTGATTTTCCAAAGGCTATAGACTACCCTGAAGGGCTTTCGTCAAAAATAAATCGTGCTTTAGAAGCAGAGCAAGAAAATAGCGATGGTCGTGCTTTTCCTATAGAAGGATTAGCTCAAAGAATAATTCAGGAAAGTTATGCGTATGATCCTAAAACTGAAAGGGAAACGTTATGTAGGGACTTCTGGCTGATTGTCGGGTCTTGTCCTGTTCGATTTGATTTTGTTCATAACCTTGAGTTAGATTGCCTTAAGCCCATGTTAAACAGTGATAGTTTTCTAGGGTTAACATCCACATACAGGGATAAAGCTGGCAATGTTAATGCACAGTTCCCTCTGTTTGATGGCATTGGAATTGAAGCGATACAACGCCTTCAGAAACGATCCCATGAAAAAGGATTTGGAGCAATTACTAATCCTAAAAACAAGCAGAAGTATGTTCACCTTTTCCATGAAGATAAGGTCAATGGTCTTCTACCAAGTACTGCTATTAGGCTTTTTTTAAAAGATAGAATTCTCCCTCGGATAAAAGAGATTGAAGATTATATGATTAAAAATGATGGTGATATGTTTGAGATAGGCGCCCACGGATTTAGACATTTTATTGCTACCGTAGTACAAGCCAAAACAAGAAATATAAAGGCGACCCAGTTTGTACTCGGTCATCATGACGAAAAAATGTCTATGCGTTACCTTAGAAGTAAAATCTCGCGTAACACTCTTCTATACTCCATAGTTGATGGTTATGAAAAGCAGGAGATTTCAGGGAAATTCTATCTGAAAATCATTGAAATGTGGAATGATGAATCCATTGAAGATAGTAAGTTGTTTGATGTTTTCATGTCAGACATGAATTTAACTACTTTCCTAAAACAATATGGTCGTAAAAGGGATATGGGTTGGTGTATGTCTGAAGATAACTGTGAAACTTACTATCGATGCTGGGGCTGTAACTTCTTTGTTCTGAGAAGAGAAGAAATAGAGGAAGCGATTGAACTGCTAGCAACTCTTTTTCGGGAACACAGAAATCTAGTACAGAACAGTAAGGATTATACAGACAATAACCCTATCGCAGCATCTTCTATAATGACACAGGCCCTAATTCAAAAAAGGCTTACTGACTTGCGTTTGAGTCCAGAGACGATATGGGAAATGGTCAGATTGAAATTGTTAGGTAAAGATATTAAGGAGGCATTATCAAATGGGTATTTCTCTCTCGCTTCAAAAGAGTGATGATGTCATATTAAAAGGAATTCCTATAAAAATGTATGAACAAGTTCATTTATCAGTCGAAGAGTGGAGTGGGCTTGCTCCAATCGGACAAAAAAATAGGAGGACGATGTTTAAAGTCCCGTTTCATGAGTGTGTTCAAACTGACGTTACGAAATTTCTCGGAAGAGGAAAGAGCTTTAATGAAATTTTAATGAAAAACTATTTGTTAGCTCTAGCTTTTATACAAAGATGTCGATTACCTTTAGAATACACAATGAATGTTTTGACCCATTATCAATTACCCTTAGAGGATATGCCTAATTTCATAATCCTTTCGGACTTGTTTAACAATCATTATAAAACATGGAATCCTCTGAACGGAAATGACACAGTAAGAATGGCTAAAGACAAAAAATCAATACAAACTCTCGCTTTGAAATTATGGTTTTCAGGATACGGGGTAATTAAAGGGATGGGTCACGAGCCAATAACTGATGATTTATTAGAAAAGGTCGCGGATAAGTTTCAAAACTCGAACAGTAAGGCAAGACAACAAAACACTTTTATGTTACTAAGTTATCTACTTTCCAAGGAAGAAAGGTCATCAACCCAGGAACCAATGAGTTTTTCGGTTAGAAGGGACGTTTTCGAGTTAGAGTCAGAGCTCTGGTCGGAAGGGTCTCCTGCCTTTAAAACGGAGCTAACACTCCATATAAAGGAGTATGTTTTTGATTTCTTGAAAAATAGAGTAGATAAAGGACAGCTTCATATAAACACAGATATTGATGGTAATTCGGAGACCGTCCACCATAAGCAGATACAAGCCTCCACCTGGAAAAAATATTCCCGTGCTTTACGTATTTTGTGCGTGAACTATCTTTATCCTAACAAAGTACACACCATTAAAGATGTACTTCAAGGAGGTTTAATGGATGCGTTTGTTGATATGGATGAGGATAACGATATTAGGAAGTTTTCTAAACATGTCTATCTCATAGAAACTTGGTTTGATTTATACTCAAGCAAAAACAAGTTATATATTAATAAAAAACGGATTATTCCAAGTACCAACTTAGGGACACGCGATAAACGATATGGAAAACACATTGATTTTAAGCAGGCAGTTAAATTAATAGAAACTTTGCAAGATGACCAATCACCTTATCATGAAGATAATGAGTTGCAATACTTCAGAGTAAGAAAATTGTGTTTATTGATGTTAGAGACCGCAAAAAGGGCGCATGAGATAGCTTATTTAATGCTAAATTGCCTAAAACATAACGTGTATGGTGATAGCATCTTGCATTTTCATAAAACAAAAACAGATAAACATCATGATATTAAAATTTCAAAAAACGCTGTCGAATGGGTTAAGCAATTACAGAGTGTAGCCCCTTCAGAACCCATAGAAATCAAATCGGAATTATATAATGGCGGCGACGATATAAAAGCAAAGAGATTGGTTGCAGGTGCGTCTAATGTCACTCCTTTACTTCCAACCTATATAAGTTATTATCTCATACAGTTACAAAAAAGAATATGGAAAGGGAACCCTCCGCCAAGTGGTAGGTACTTCACATCTCATGATTTAAGGAGAATGGGTGCGACTTACCTGAAACTGAAAGGACTTTCCAATGAGGAAATCGCTGATAGGTTAGGGCATGAAGACTTAGCATCTCAATATTCTTACACCCTCACAGCAGGGAATGATGTATTGGATGCACTCCAAGATGTATCAAAACAAGGTTTGTACGGAATACAAACGGATGTGAACAAAAATACCATTGCTTCTGTTACAGAAGACATAAAGGTGCTCAGCGAAGAGAGTTTTTTCAACAAGGCTTCTATGGTTATTGATGTGGGGGAAGATGAGGAAAACGCTAAATCCTTTATAGACAAACTATTACAGGAAATGAATGATGTTGATCTTCCGACAAAACAATCTCAACCGGATGGAGAAATCCCAAATGGATTTCCTATGAGAACACACAATTGCAACGCTCATGAGAGGGTAACTTGTTTTCACCACACATTAAAATGTTACAAGTGTAAGAAGTACAGTCCTGATGAAGATATGTTACTGGAACATAAAGCAGAGCTTGTAAGATGGGTTGTCTTTGTTCATCACCAAGAAACTTTACTAAAGAAGACCAAAGTTAGAGTAGAGAAAAGAACGCTTCCGGTAAGGATAGACGACATTAAAAAAGACTTAAACCCTGAGACGTTTAATGAGCTATTCCGAAAGTTTAAGCATCTTTCAGAAAAAGAAGCTAAAGCTGTTGAAGAAGAGGTATATAAAACTGCGGAAAAATACATTAAAAAGCATTATAGGAAGTTACCGAGTCCTACAGCAAAGCAAATGGATGAGTTTGTGAAGAGCGGTGTTATTAATGGCTAAGAAACAAATATCCCATGCGGATTTAACTCGAGGTAGTGCCAGTGCAAAAAGAACGTTTATTAGGAGAGCACAGAAGGGGATATACCTCACTCAAAAACTGAGTAAGGAAGAAGTTTTACAAAGGATAGCCTCGACTCTACAATTGACACCTAGGAGCTTGTATTCTGGTAACAGAAAGGTATACTTAGAGGCATGGTATCAAACTTTGCTTATAGAAATTGATGAAATTCATGAGGATTTAAGGGTTAAAAAGAACCTTTCTTCGGTAGAAGAGATTAAAAATCTAACTGTAGAACAACTAATGGAAGAAGTTTCTGAAATGAAAAAGACGTTAATGGCTTACAAAACGAAGTGTGCGGAACAGGCATTAGTTATTGAAAAAATGATGAAACAAGTAGTGAAGAGACATGAAAGAGTTGAAAAAATATAGCTTATTGACCGTCGAAAGGCGGTCATTTTTGTATACCATTTTGTACTTTTGAAGTAAAATTGTATAATGAGCTTAGAAAAAACCTTGCCCTGACAGGCACGAAGTGGGTTTTTGGATATACTATCTATTCATATATTTGCATTCTGCATACGGCAATCGACGCTTATAATTTAGGATATAATATTTTTATATATGAAAATGCAGTGGCCTCATTCAATGATGCCGGTCACCATTGGGCCCTTGGGCATTTTAAAGGAACTCTAGGAGCAACCATTTTATAATATTCATTAACGCAACAGAATAGAAGGGAAGCGAATGCTTCTCTTTTGGGAGGAACTATCCATGGAAAAAAAGTACAACGACGACAGTTACGCATTACACACTGATCTTTACCAAATCAATATGGCCCAAACTTATTGGCAGGACAAAACACATAACCGAAAGGCAGTTTTCGAAATATTTTTCAGAAAGCTTCCATTTAACAGCGGATATGCGATTTTTGCGGGACTTGAAAAAATTGTCCATTACCTTCAAAACTTTTCCTTCTCGGAAAGTGATATCGACTATTTAAAAAATGATCTGCACTATGATGAAGAATTTTTAGATTATTTGCGAAACATTCGTTTCACGGGAGCGATCCGCTGCATGAAAGAAGGAGAGCTTGTCTTCGGCAATGAACCGATTTTACGGGTGGAGGCACCGCTTGCTGAGGCACAACTCATAGAAACGGCGTTGCTAAACATTGTGAACTATCACACACTCGTGGCAACAAAGGCCTCGCGCATAAAACAAGTTATTGGAGATGAATCTGCCCTTGAATTCGGTTCAAGACGGGCACAAGAAATGGATGCTGCAATTTGGGGAGCGAGAGCGGCCTATATTGCTGGCTTTGATTCCACTAGTAATGTACGGGCTGGAAAGCTGTTCGGGATTCCGGTTTCAGGAACGCATGCCCATTCCATGATCCAGGCTTATAAAGATGAATATACGGCTTTTCATAAATACGCTGTTTCCCATAAAGACTGTGTATTCTTGGTTGATACCTATGATACATTGCGTTCTGGCATCCCCAATGCAATCCGTGTTGCCAAGGAACTGGGCGATAAAATCAATTTCATTGGCGTCCGTCTTGACAGCGGTGATTTAGCTTACTTATCAAAAGAAGCACGACGTATGCTCGATGCTGCAGGGTTTCATGATGCGAAGATAGTCGCTTCCAATGACTTGGATGAATATACGATCATCAACCTGAAACAACAAGGAGCAAGAATTGACATTTGGGGCATCGGAACCAAATTGATTACGGCTTATGACCAGCCAGCGCTTGGTGCTGTTTATAAAATGGTTTCAATAGAGGGAGAAGATGGGAATATGAGAGATACCATCAAAATTTCTTCTAACCCTGAAAAGGTTACGACACCTGGCTTAAAACGAGTATATCGAATCATCAATAAAGTGAACAACCATGCTGAAGGCGACTATTTGGCCATGGAATATGAAAAGCCTCAGGAACAGGAAAAATTAAAAATGTTTCATCCTGTCCATACCTTCCTGAGTAAATTTGTCACGGATTTCGATGCCGTTGATCTGCATGTGGATATTTTCAAGGAAGGCAGCTTGATTTATGAATTACCAACCATTGATGAAATCAAGGCCTTCACGAAAAAAAATCTCGAAGTATTATGGCCTGAGTACCTTCGTGCACTTAATCCTGAAGAATACCCGGTAGATCTAAGCCAGGATTGTTGGGATAATAAAATGAGGAATATAGATGAAATTAAAGCAAATGTAGAGAGAATGCTAACGAAATGACCAATCTATTTTATCAGAAAGCGAGGCTTTGCCAATGCGTCCATTACAAAGAGAAATCGTAAAAAAATTACTTGTCCAACCAACGATCGATCCTGAAGTCGAATTCAGGAAAAGTGTTGATCTATTAAAAGGGTATTTGAAGAAAAATACGTTTCTGAAAAGTTTTGTACTTGGAATATCTGGAGGTCAAGATTCAACACTGGCGGGGTATATTGCCCAAACCGCTGTCAATGAATTGAATGAAGAAAAAAATGGCAGCGATTATAAGTTTGTTGCTGTTAGCTTGCCATATGGAGTACAGGCTGATGAAGATGACAGGCAGTTGGCTTTAAAATTCATCAAGCCAAGCCAAACTGTTACAGTCAACATCAAGGGAGCGGTGGATGCATCAGTAAAGGCTGTGGAAGAAGCCGTTTCTGAAAAACTATCGCATTTCTTAAGGGGAAATGTCAAAGCGCGTGAGCGGATGAAGGTACAATATGATTTAGCCGGACTTTACAAAGGTGTCGTGCTTGGTACGGACCATGCGGCTGAAGCAATCACAGGTTTCTTTACGAAACATGGTGACGGTGCAGCGGATATCATCCCATTATATCGATTAAATAAAAGGCAAGGAAAAGAAATCCTGAAATTCGTCGGTGCTCCTGAGCGTCTTTATACGAAGGTTCCAACGGCCGATTTAGAAGATGACAAACCATTAATTCCTGATGAAGTGGCTTTAGGCGTTAGTTACGACGAAATCGATGATTACCTTGAAGGAAAGGAAATCAGGACGGAAGCTGCCGAAATCATCGAAGGATGGTATACTAAAACAGAACATAAACGTAATGAAGCCATTAACGTTTATGATACTTGGTGGAAATAAAAGAATGGGTAAAGCCGAGAAGTTCAAGTAAATTTAAACGCCCGCATCACTTTTAAAGGTGCGGGCGTTTTTGGGAAGACCAATGAATATCACTTTGCTAACACATGAGTAATAAAAATATTTTACCAGTAAAGGTGAAAATCAAATATCGGCTCTCAATTTGGATCTATCCAGGCTTATTAAAGAAACTAGCAAGGAAATTAAATTCTCCGGTGTAATCGGTGTGAAAACGGGAGATGATCTAATATATAGTTCATGACATGGCTATTCCAATCGATTGGATGAAATAATGAATACGACTGAAACAAGGTTCGGAATTGCTTCTGGGTGTAAACTGTTTACTGCGATAGCCATTTGCCAGTTAGTACAAAAAGGGACACTTAGGTTTGATTTTAAGCTTAAAGACTGTCTTCCGATCGAGTTTTTAGTTTCCGGATTTCCATCAAAATGTAACCATACATCACCTCTTAACACACACTTCG
This sequence comes from Peribacillus sp. YIM B13482, assembly GCF_042787975.1. Classification (NCBI taxonomy): domain Bacteria; kingdom Bacillati; phylum Bacillota; class Bacilli; order Caryophanales; family Bacillaceae; genus Peribacillus; species Peribacillus sp. YIM B13482. Next base: position 20,295 of record NZ_JBHZPF010000050.1, on the reverse strand, counting down.
GGTATTCCTGATTACTTTGATGAAGAAGTGATGGAGGACTTTGAAGAGCTATGGCAGAAAAATCCGATGTACCATATAAAAAGATTAAAAGATTTTCTGCCCATGTTTCAAGATGATGTGATGATGTTCGAACCTGGGGAAAGATTTCATTATAATAATGCTGGCTATATTGTATTGGGATTGATTGTTGAGGAACAAACCGGGCTTGAATTTCCCGAATATATTGACAATAACATCTTTCTGCCTTGTGGTAGAAAAGATTCCGGTTACTTCTCCATGGACAAGCTCCCTAAAAACACAGCGCTAGGGTACATAAACGAAGAAAATGGAACATGGAGAACGAATATTTATTCCCTTCCCATCAAAGGCTGAGAAGATGGAGGGGAATTCTATGGGTATGGTATATGGATAAGTAAAAAAAATGACGGGATTTTTAAATGTCATATAATGGGCTATGATCAGGGTGTAAGTTTCAATTCTGCGGTATACCCGGCAAATCGAATGATAACCGTCATTAATTCAAATGAAAGCATGGGCCCATACGATATTACCTGCGCGATTGAGAAAGAATTATAAACAAATGGAACCTTTCCGATAGTGAAGGGTTCTGTTTATAGTCAATGTGACTTCATTCATGGTAATCTGTTTTTATTTAAGAAAGGGATGAATTCGCATTCAAATGCTTGATCGTTTCCAGAACTTCTGGATTTTCAAGGGAAGAAACTTGACCGGATCTATATTCAATAAAGGGGCTTTAATGACACGGCGCATTACTTTTCCATTTCTTGTCTCGGAAAGCTCTTTAAGTGGGCAGATTTCTTTAGATTTCAAGGCTTTTCTAAACAAAGAATTTGTATATTTAGATATCTTGAAGTAAAGTATATTTAATATACACCATTTTAACCGGTATTTTCCGATGGAGGTTCTTTTTACGTTATGAAGGCAAGATATGAACTCGCAAACATGAACTTAACACTAAGCAACGTGACTTTACGTAATGCAGCGGATAGTTATGTCCTCTTGAAAGCTGCAGATGATCAAAATAATAATGAAATCACGATCAAGCTTTCCCACGGTCAAGCTGAATTTCTAGAAGCGGAATTAAGGGAAGTAAATCGCCGTCGCAGGGAAAATAGTTCTGAATTATCCGGGTATGATAAGGACCGTTTGAATGAAGACGATTCTTTTAATCTGTTTAGCATTGATTTTAACGAAAGTGAACCGAAGTAATTGATAGCATGTGTTCATTACCTCGCCTGAAAAAGGCTTCTCTGTAACTTTCCCTTTCCATTTTAAGATGTTGCCACAGAGAGTGTCCCGTTCCCGCCAATAATAAATCCAATGGCCATAAGGAATAAATTAAGCAAGGTGACCTGTCGTTACCTTTTTTCTGATTGCTTGAAAAAATTCTTCACTAAAAGGAATATGGATGACACTACAGCAAAAACCATGAAAAATACGATGAAGCCCCAAAGGCCAACAGCAGCATCTTGAAATTCCATATTCCCTCTGCTGGTAAGGGCCTGCTGAATTTCAATTGCAAATACTAAAACAACCATGACAGTAAAGGTATAAAGGAAAGAAAGTATCGTAATCCCAAAACGCATCCGGGAAATTAAATTAGATAAAAATAACACGAACAAAAAGATGATGATACCGATGATTCCCATTATCCAAAAATGCAAATCCTTGTCCGTTGCATTTGAATTTAATGTATCGCTCACAAAGAATAGGATGAAATCGTGAAGATTATTGACGATTTCCGCTAATATCTGGATGAATTCTTTCATTTTTCACACCTCCAATTCCTTAGATTATAGCAGGTTATAAATCTATATAGAAGTGGGCAGGTCCTCTGGGGGGCACGACTGACCTTAGATGGCAGTAATATGAAATAATAAACACGTTAAGGGGTGAATATCCACTACTATGTCAGTGTTTATTCTTTCGCATTTATTGGGACACATAAAAAATCATAAGTGAATGAATTGGAAAATCAAGACATGAAACGGCAGCTAAATAAAGGTATAGTTAATATATTGTGAATAGATTAACCATATAATATTCAATACATAGAAAAATTAAGAATAAGAGATTCTAAAGTAGGTGTTCCTGATTTCTAATATTCTAATGCCCCTAGATAAACGATTTGATTTAATCCTTAATATACTTAAATGTTTTCAAGGTTGGAGGGAAAAGAATGAGTGATGTACATAATCATGTGTTAACAATAATCGATTATATGAAAACCGGTCATAATACTTGCTTTGTAAAAGTATCCGGTTTTGATGCTGAATCCGAACAGAATTTTGAAGGTGAAGTTAAATTTGTCGGGGATTTGCCATTTGGAGATTTGATACATCCTCAAAGGTCACATCTATCTTCCACTTGCAGGGAATTTGTCCGGGAAGATTTGGTGTTAAGATACGGTAAAGGGCAGTTTGAATGAAGTGGTTGAAATTCTTATGGACGATCTAAGGATATGACGATCTATTCACTTGTTTAAAATTGGTAAAATCCAGGGTATAAAGAATATGGTATGTATGATATTTATCATGCCAATCTTCTCTGTTAACTGACAAAATAGCATATTTTTCCCTATTTAACTCTCGGACTTTAATCCTTATAATTAAATAAGAAAAATATGACAGATAATGCATAAATATACTATTCTTGAGGTGAGTTTCATGGTATATGCAGATATTTTGAGTAATATACACTCTGCTATCTCCAGTAAAAAAGCTGATTTAAATGCGAAAATTGAACGTTTAGAAAAAGCGAAAAACGATATCATAAAAGAACAGAGTATGTGTCTTAACGAGATTAGGAAAATAAAAGACCCAGAGCTAGGTGGTAGTTGGACCGGGAAGCGCTCGGATCATTTTCAGGAAGCCCGTCATGATGCCTATAATGTCATGTTTAGCATCATTCATGACGATTATGACGATTACCAATGGAAGATTGAGGCGATGATTACAAAGCTAAGTGCCGAGAATACCCTCCTGAATATAGCGGGGAATATAGCCCAAGAAGCCGATAACCTTTTAAGCAAAGGTGAAGAGGCATTTGAGCAACTGGAAAGTAAAATATCAGATTTAAAAAGGCGGTTGATTTAATGACGACAATCAAACTGAATCATCCTGCCGTAACGAAACAAGTTGATCAGGTGAAGACGGCTCTTGGTACAGTCAAGCTTGGAAATCTGCCGGCAGGCGAGCTTGGCAACAATAAATTGGAATTCACCTCGAAATGGATCGATCGCGAAACGAATTTGGAGAAGGTCTTTGAGCAATATATCAAGATCGTCCAGCAAAATGTGGAAGATACCCGTGCTAACATTGACTTATTAAAAGAGCAGGATGAAGCCATCGCCCATACGTCTTCACAGGGGTATCCTGTGAAATGAAAATATATGAAGCCGAGACATTGACGGCCGCAACCAAGTCGCGAGCCAAGCAATATGAAGAACTAAAGAAGGAAGTTGCTGCGCTGAAAAAGGAATTTCAGGGGATCGTCGGCCTTGATCACGAGTTTCAAGGAGCCGGCGCGGCGGCCATCAAAAGCTTCTATGAAGCACAAATCGAAGTGGCGGACGCCTGGATGGAACTATTCACTACCCAAATCAGTTTTTTGGAAGGCATTCCGGCCAGTCTGGAAGAGGCGGACCTCTCCGGAAATACGGTGGTCGAGGTTCCCTTTTTAGATGGGGAAGTTTCGAATGGCATCAACCAAGCGAAGTCGCTTGTCGATGAGCAAGCGAGCGATCTCCAAAGGATCCTCGACAGCATTGGTGATATCCTATCTCTTGATATGTTCGACCAAAAAGACTTTAATGAAAAAATCACGCTGTCAGGACATAGGCTGGATGACACCGTGACAAAGGTCGAGAATGTCGACCGGCAATTGGTCGAGGAATATGATTTGTCCGTCGGACAGGAAAACGTGGCCGTTGGCCTTTTCCGCGCCTTGCTTGATGCCACCAAACAGGACGGCAAGGTTTCGCCTATGACATTCAACCAATCGGCATTTAAGAATAGTGACGTTTATCAAGTGAAGGATGAAGTAGCCGGTCAGATGAAAGACTATCAGACCTTCAAAAAGCAACAAGCCGAAGCTAAGGAAATCGAACGTGAAATGGAAGAACTCGAAAACCGCCCATGGTATGAAAAAGCCTGGGATACGACAAAAACCTTTACAGGGGAATTCACGGGATATTATGATTCTATCAGGGCCTCAACCGGATTCGATCCAGTAACGGGCCGCAAGCTGTCCGAAGCCGAACGAATCGCCGCCGGCGCCATGGCCGCCGCTGGATTCATCCCCGTCGTCGGCTGGGCCGGCCGGGCCATCAAAGGCGGAAGCGCCCTATACAAAACGGCCAAAGGACTCAACGCAGCGAACCACACGCTCGATGCTTATAAAACGACAAAAGGCTTTAGCCTCCTTCAGAAAACCGAATACGGAATATACGGACTCCTCGCAGCCAACGGCCTTGGTGAAGCGGCCACAGGCAAAGACATGTTCGGCAACCAGCTAACCGAGGAACAGCGCCAGAACGGACTATTGATGGCACTCGGAATCGGCGGTGTGGCTGGTGCGGCGAAGGTCGCCGATAAAGTAACAAGTGGTACAAAGTTCATCCCTTACAGCAAGGAATTTGCGCAAAAGCAGGTTCAGAAGGTTCAAGCTACAATAACAGACATAGCGAAATCAGGAAAAACCACGTTAAAAAATATAGGTGAAGAACTAGGCAAAAAAGAAATGCCTAAACGGATAAGTTTGGAACAAGTTTCCCTTGCAGGAGGACCAACCCTTCCCCAAATTGTAATGGAAAAACAGACAATTAAGGAAGCCTATCAGAAATTCACTGTGAAGGATAGCAAAGTAGAGGCTGTTTCAGGGGAGAGTGTTCCTAAGGGGACGAATAATAGGGGTGCTGAAGTTCCACCTGCCTTTAGACAAACTGAATTTGCTAGTTCGTATGAAGCGAGGCTTAATCAGACACCTGCATTAGAGAATTCAAAGGTTGAATTTGAGGGAATAAGGGGTGAATCTAAGGGAATACTTAAGCCGCCACCGGACCGTCAATTAAAACAAATTTTAGATGAAGTTGGGATTGATGGCATCCAATATAAAAATGCTGTTCCTGATTTTTCACCGACAGCAAAAGCACAAGTTGAAATCAACTATATGTTTGGAGGAAAAGGAACTTATGGAGGGAAAGCCAGACGAGCTAATTTTGTTCAATCAGACCAAAAATTAGCTGATCAACTTAATAATTCACCTGAATTAGCAAGCCAATTTGGGATGGAGTCTGGTAAAATTAGTGCAAGAGATATAAAGAAATATCGAGAAAATAATAAATTAACATGGCATGAATTAAATGATGTTAAAACAATGCAACTTGTGCCAACAAAAATAAATAGTGAATTCGGACATCTGGGTGGTGTAGGAGAAATAAATGCAGGAGCTTTTATACCTGGAGGGTTTGCTAATAAACAAAAAGAGGAGATCTTAAAATGACTATAAACGACCCAATTTTTGGTGAACTTGAGTATGAGTATGGTTGGGCTAAGGATACCACTATTCATTTTTTTGGTAAAGAAAAAGAGATATCTTTGATGGTAGATGGTGAAGAAGATGGAAAGTTTGATGAAGAGCAGTATATGGCATATCAAGCATTAATGCAAAAATGGGAGGATTTACAGCTAAGTTTATTGCAATCAATTTTAGACTATTACAAACAAAAGCGACATGAACTAGGTTATGATATTGGATTAAATGAAAATTATCCATTAGTTGAAACAACAAATCAAATACTAGAAATGATAACTTTAGATGGAATTGTTGTTCCTTATGCGGATATTTTTGAGGGGCGAGATATTGGAATTACATTTAATTGTACATGGGATATAGAAAATGGATTAGGGCTTCGTCTATTAAATGAAAAAATAATTGAAGTAGGTTACCAGGACGTTGCAATATAAAATCGGCTGTAAAAAGTAAAGACTCATGATGGTTGTACCATCAAAGAGTATTACGACAATGATAGATAGAAAAAGAAGTATGAGCTTAGGTGATATGACATTTTACTGGGCGATGAATATAAACACATGAATTGTATATTAAACTAACGAACTCGTACAAATTCGTAAGTTTTAACGTAGTATTTGTCACGACATATAAAAGTTGTCATACTGTTACTATGAAACTTACAAATTTAATGTTACTTAAAAACAAATGAACTTAAAGCGCTTGATTGTCAACTAAAGGCAACGAGTGCTTTTTAGCGTTATAGCGTTAAAAATTAAAAGAGCATAATACACTAGAGTTAAATTTTTATTGTCGTGTATATAGACTGTAATGACTGTGACAGTGTATGAGTAGAGAAAAAAAGGAAACTATCTTTAATAATGGTTTTAGGGTAATGTAAAATGGGATATTAATCCAATGATTTATCTGCCATGAAACCAAGTGCGATCTGTACGGCTTAACCGCAGCCGCCTAGGCGAAGCGGCCACAGGCAAAGACATGTTCGGCAACCAGCTAACCGAGGAACAGCGGAACAGCGCCAGAACGGCCTGTTGATGGCACTCGGAATCGGCGGTGTGGCAGGTGCGGCGAAGGTCGCCGATAAAGTAGCAAGTGGTACAAAGTTCATCCCTTACAGCAAGGAATTTGCGCAAAAGCAGGTTCAGAAGGTTCAAGCTACAATAACAGACATAGCGAGATCAGGAAAAACCACGTTAAAAAATATAGGTGACGAACTAGGTAAAAAAGAAATACCTAAACGAATAAGTGTGGAACAAGTTTCCATCGCAGGAGGACCAAACCTTCCCCAAATTGTAATGGAAAAACAGACAATTAAGGAAGCCTATCAGAAATTCACGGTGAAGGATAGCAAAGTAGAGGCTGTTTCAGGGGAGAGTATTTCTAAGGGTACGGGTAAAGGTAGGACTGAAGTAAGTGAAGTTAAAACATTAGTGGACAACAGACTACAGTTTACAAACGGAAGAAAAAATAGGTTAAAGCCTGATATTAGATATAAAACAGGAGAGTATGATTACTTTTATGAAACAGATAATGTAGGTAGGATTGTAAAATTTGAAACAGAAAATTTAAAATTAACAACGAGAACAGATAGATTGTCACACAGCAAAAACACACCTGGTAAAGTAAAAGGTCAAGACCATGCAGGGCATTTGGCAGGTGATAGGTTTGGAGGCTCACCTAAAATTGATAATTTAGTTTCGCAATTATCTGATGTTAATTTGAAGCAATATAAGAAACTTGAAGAACTATGGGCTGCAGCTCTAAAAGAAACACCTCCCAAAAAAGTAACAGTTGATGTAAATATAATTTACTCTGGGAACGATATGCGTCCAGAGAAATTTATAGTCAGATACACTATCGATGGTGAGTTTGGTTCTGCAAATCTTAAAAATTAATCAAAGGAGTGAAAAAGTAGTATGAGAGAATTTGAAGATATATTTAGTGAATTGCAAGCAGATATGATATCCATATGTATGGAATATGTTGAAGATAGAGCTGATAAAGTATATGTTTATGCTTCATGTGAAGAAGGAATTATTTCGAGCAGTTTCTTTTATTTGATTAACAATAAATATGTAAAGTCTCATAAATTGAATGATGCATTGGAAAATGGGGAAGAAAGATACGATATGTCTACAGAACGAGGGTTTATGGTACTTGATATTATCAATGAAAATACTGAAAAAATAAAAGTATTGTGCAAAGAATATGAAAGAGATATGCCCACTGAGATGAAATTAATATATGATGTTAAGAGTGGGAACTTCAAAGCTGAATACAAGTATGATTTAGTATATACTAATGACAATATTAAAACGGCCCATCATATTGCTAATGAGTGGTTTGAGGAGTTAAAAAATAACAACCTTTAAATTGTTTACACTCGAAGATACGCTCTAATTTGAATTCATGACTCATTAAGGTTGTACCTTCAAGGTGTGTCAATGTAATTTTAATATTAGGTAATAAGAACGAAAATAGGGCGGGATAACATTTTAATAGATAGGACCCCTCATAGATGTCATACTGTCAACATTAAAACATGAAACTTAATGATTTATTTAGAAAATGAACCTAAAGCGCTTGATTGTCTACTAAAGGCAACGAGTGCTTTTTAGCGTTAAAAATTAAAAGAGCACTATAATTTTTTTAATACCCCCAAGTGTTAAATTGTTATTATCTGTAACGAGGAAGCAGCCGCCGGCAAAGATATGTTCGGAAACCAGCTTACTGAGGAACAGCGCCAGAATGGGCTGTTGATGGCACTTGTAATCGGCGGTGTGGCTGGTGCGGCGAAGGTCGCCGATAAAGTAACAAGTGGTACAAAGTTCATCCCTTACAGCAAGGAATTTGCGCAAAAGCAGGTTCAGAAGGTTCAAGCTACAATAACAGACATAGCGAGATCAGGAAAAACCACGTTAAAAAATATAGGTGAAGAACTAGGCAAAAAAGAAATGCCTAAACGGATAAGTTTGGAACAAGTTTCCCTTGCAGGAGGACCAACCCTTCCCCAAGTTATGATGGAAAAGCAGACAATTAAGGAAGCCTATCAGAAATTTACGGTGAAGGATAGCAAAGTAGAGGGTGTTTCAGGGGAGAGTATTCCTAATGGTATAGATAATGTTAAACCAGGAGATAAGAGTTCTCTTGCACCTGGTGGTGGTCTGGCTGTACATGAGTCAAGAGGTGGGCATTTGATTGAAAGACATGTTGGGAAAACTGATGAAGAATTATTAGAAAGGATAAGAAATAATCCAAGAATTACTGGTTCTTCTACTTTTATAGATAGGCCTACAGCTGAGAAAGTTGCTTTTACAGTCTTAAAAAATCCCAAAAATATTGAGAAAATACAAAAGTGGCTTTCAGAACCTAATAGTCGACCTACATTACCATTAAGATACAAGGGTGATGGAGAGATAATTGGTAGAAGTGTATCAAGAAACTCCGAAGTTGTAGAGAATGTTACAAATGCAAAAATTGTACTTAAAAAGGATTCAAACGGTAATTTTATTCTAACAGGATATCCAGAAAAATAATGAAGCGAGGAATTTAAATGGACGAAAGGTATGATTACTTAGAAGAGTTAGAAGATTTTTTAGGTGGAACATTCCACCAGGATATTAGTTCGCCTGAACAAGCATTAGCTGAGTTTATAAACGAAGCTAATAAAGAATGTTTGCTTTTTACAATAAAGTATTGTGACGAATTTCTAACTAGTAATAGAACAAAACAAGAAAAGGAAAACTATATTCAAACTAATGCTGAAATTTATTTTCCCGCAATTGGATTAACTCCTATACAGTGGCTTAATAATGTCGTAGAACAAATAAGAGAAGCTGTTAAATCAAAATAGTATTTTTTTTAAAAATCTTGGCTGGAAAATAAAAGGACCTTAATGTATGTTGTTAAGGTCCTTTTATTATAGTGACTGAAGGACTATAGCCTCCTTCAGAAAACCGAATACGGGATATACGGACTCCTTGCAGCCAACGGCCTCGGCGAAGCAGTCACCGGCAAAGATATGTTCGGAAACCAGCTTACTGAGGAAAAGCGCCAGAACAGGCTGATGACGGCACTTTGAATCTGCAGATCAACAGGGGCGCAATGATGACGAAAATCGCAAACATAGTAACAAGTGAACCTAAATTCATCACCTGCCAGTAAGGAATAATGGAAGACAAGAAGAGCTTATTCTTTTGTATGACCTTAACGCAAAAGGTCTTTTCATTGTTGATATGAATATGTATCATCTTAAGCTATATCGGATTCCTAAGATAATAGTCCGTAATGACTTAAAATCATATAGATTTACTTCAGGCAAGGTGGTTTGGAAAAAAGTAACAAGTGGTACAAAGTTAATTCCTTACAGTAAGGAATTAGCTCAAAAGCAGGTCCAGAAAGTCCAAGCTACTAACAGACATAGCGAGATCAGGAAAAACCATATTTAAAAATAAAGGTGAAGAAATAGGTAAAAAAGAGATTCCTAAATGGATAAGTGTGGAACAAGTTTCCCTCGCAGGAGGACCAACAACTTTAAGAGTTGGAAATATGAAAATCGAAACATAATTCCCAGGAGAAGCCCATACTTCCAAAGTATAATTTATTATTTGGAGATATGATTTTCGCGCTGGAACAAAAGAATTCCGAGATCATTGATGAAGCTAACATGGGAGCGTGGCCAAATACGATGAAGAATTTAATGAATGTATATAAGGAAGCGAAAATCGTTATTCCAGGTCATAAAACTTGGGGAGATTTCAGTTTGCTCCCACTTGCATTGGAGATTGTACAGAACCATGGAAAATGAATCCCCTTCTAAACTTTTAGCAACTTGTCCACACCTTCAATAAGTCCATGCATATACAATAGTAAGGAGGGTGTTAGGATGGAAATATATTGTTGTTATGTAGAAAAATGTTTTGAGAATAATGACCCCAGTAAAGTATGGGTGCCCAGAAAGCGTTGTAAATGTATAAAATGCAAGAAAAAGCATCATTAAACTGTAAGGCAGTTGTTATACAGGGGCAGTCCTAGTGGCTGCCCTTTATTAATTGAGTACCAGTTCATGGTAAAGTTGTCAGTGGAGACACACGGTAGTTAAAAAACTGATGAAAGTCATAAGCAGATGAAAAAACACCCAACCGTAAGGGCCGAGTGTTTTAGAGCTAATCTTTCTCTAGGATTTTCCTGCTTTGCTGAATGATTTCATTATTTTTATTTATGGCCTCAACATTGTTAAACTTAACATGGTCATTGATCAATTCATTGTCTTCCATATATTCTAGTAACAATTCGACTGATTTATCCAGCAATCTTTCCAGTGGGATATCCCTTTCTTCTGCTAAACGAGTGAGCCGCATGTTTAAATTAGAAGCGAGTGAAGAAACGAATGGATCTCTACCTTCGTTCATTTGCATTCCCCTTTCAGCTTTAATAGCTCCATTTTATGATGGAGAGGATTGGAAGGCGAAAATATGGACACTACGAATAAAATAATTGAAAGCTGGTAATATTGATTGGCGAAGTATGTTGATAACTGGGTGATTTTTGTGTCCGTTTCCTTCTTATCCTGTCTTTAATGTATAATAATACTATATTTTACATAAAGGAGGAATTGTTTATGAGCCAAGCCGGCAGTTTAATCGGGCTATTTGCAATCATACCGATTTTATCTTATCTGGGACTTCTTTTTTTAAGCATTTACTTTGTAATTAAGGTGATAAAATTCATCAATGCCAAGACAAAAGCAGATCAGGAAAGAAATGAAAAGCTTGATGAATTGATTAGAGTTATAGGTAACGGTAAAGAAGATCAAAATAGGCCTTCATAATAGAAAAGAAGCGCAATCCATTGGGGTGCGCTTCTTGTATTTCACTGGATTTTTTGGAACGTCAAGGTAGGTGTACAAGCATTTCCTAATAAGCACCATAACATATTAGGAGGTGATTAAATTGACTGTTAAATTAGAAACTTTATTTGATCGTTCGGAAAAGAATATGGGAAGCGGAATTCATCCAGTCGTTAAAGAGTCAGCATTGGAAATGGTCAAACAGGCATACCAAGAAGGTATTTTTGTGCAAATCAGCGCAGGTTATCGGTCTATGGAAGAGCAAGCAAAGCTATATGGTCAAGGTCGCCTAGGTTATATCTATGATGGAAAAAACTATAGTGATTTATCGAAACCGAGAGTGACGAATGCGATACCAGGTCAATCTTACCATAACTATGGACTAGCCATTGATTATTTCATAGTTAGCGATGATGGAAAGAATGCCATTTGGACAATTGATGCAAAATGGAAACGGGTAGCGGCCATTGGTAAATCCTTGGGCTTTGCTTGGGGCGGGGATTGGTCAAGCTTTAAAGATTATCCGCACTTGGATATGACGGGTGGCCTAACTTATTCTCAGTTAAAAGCGGGAACAAGGCCTAAACTGATATCAAAAGTGAATGGAACCCCTCCACCAGCAACACAAGTCGAATCGGATGTCATTGTAAAAAATACGCCTACAAAGGATACTGGCACTCAGACTATCAAGTCCATTCAAAGGACATTAAATAACCGGTATAATGCAAAAATAGATGTGGATGGTTATTATGGACCTAATACTAAAAAAGCACTGATAAAGGGTTTTCAAACCGAATTGAATAAACAATATGGTGCAAAGATTAATGTGGATGGAATATGTGGACCCCAAACAAAAGCGGCTTCACCTAATGTTAGGAAAGGGGCGAAAGGGAATATCACCTATATCCTTCAAGCTGCACTTTATTTAGAAGGACATAATCCACATGGTATAGATGGTATCTTTGGAAACGGAACGGAGATAGCGGTGAAGGCATTTCAAAGGGCCAAGGGAATATCAGCTGACGGTATTGCCGGTGAAAATACCTTTGCGAAATTATTTGGATGATTAGCTTAGTAAAAAGCCTTAAAATATGAGGGCTTTTTTTGTTTGAATGAAAAATGATTTTTATAGTAGCAGTTTTTTAAAAAGTAGATATCCCAATCGTTTAAGAATCGAAGTATAAGAAAATTAGTCCTTTTACAAATGTGAATTGTAATATTTATCGAGTATATATGCTCATTTTCATTCACTTAAAATTGATTGAAATATAATAGTCCATTTAATTTTCCATCATATTTAGACAATAAAGTTAAAGGAGGAAATAACTTTATTGGAGGAAAAAAATGATGGAAATGTGGAAAAAGCCTTTTTTACCTATCGCCTCTATTAGTCTAACTGCTGTGATGATTGTAAATGCCATTCCAGAAACTCCAGTTCAATCACAAGTGCATATGAAAAATCATGTGCTTCCGCTTGGAATGCCTAATTTGCAAGAGAAAAGAACTTCTATGAATCCAGCACCAGGAGTGATGTATACCAAAATCATTCGTGGTGAAACATCTTCTAAAGACTTTTACACAGTGGATGTGACATTTGTAGAAACACAGAAACAGGCAAAGAAATTGTTGGGAAATTTAAAGAGAGATGGTTTCAGAAATGCTCGTATCATTCGGGAACCGGATCGGGCCATGGATGATCTGGAAAAAGGACCACTTGGATACATTGTTCGCATCGGCCAATATCAGCTGGAAGCGGATGCAACGGAAATGAGAAAACAGTTATCGGCTAAGGGATATACGGGTCTAAGGAATGTGTATACGGGAGAGGACGGAGAGAAAACAACAGGACCATGGGTAGTAAACGTCCTAGAAGTGGATCAGGAACGATTTCAAGGGCATGTGGTGCCAGAATTAGCAAATGATGCAGTGATAGGAAAAGAAACATTGACCCAAATGGCTGACAGAAATGTTGCCATTGCAGGAGTTAATGCCGGATACTTTGTTGTAGGAGAGAATGATGGTACATCAGGCGATCTTGCCGGTATATTCGCCAGCAATGGTCAACTTGTCAGTGAAGCGATTAATGGCCGTTCAGCTCTGATTTTATCTTCTGATGATGATGATGATGATGATAAGGCAAAAATTGCATCTGTTTCCACGTCAATTCAGGCTACTTCATCTGATGGAGCGGTTAGGGAAGTGGATGGATTAAATCGGAAGCCAGGATTAATCCGCAATTGTGGCGGTGTTGGAGGAGATATGACAACAGAACGGCCGAAACATGATTTTACTTGTAAGGATGAAAGTGAATTTATCCAATATACTTCCATATTTGGAGAAAAGACAGAATCGGGCGACGGTGCGGAAGTGGTAGTAAATCATGCCGGAGAAGTGGTGGAAATTCATAACCAGCGTGGGGGAGACATTCCAAGCAGTGGTTCTATTCTTACAGGAACGGGGGAAGCAGCAGAGTGGCTTCATGACCATGCTCAACAAGGGATGAAGATTCAGGTGAAGAGTGAAATCATCGGGGATGGAAAGCTATTAAAATTAGACCAAACCACAAGCATGATTAACGGAGGTCCTCGATTGTTGGAAAATGGAGAAGTTTCCATTAACACCGTAGAGGAAGGCTTTCACTGGGAAGAAGATCCTGGGTTTTATTATCGTTTTGGGGAACGTCGTAACCCTAGAACACTTGCTGGAATCAAGGAAAATGGCAATCTATTATTTGTCACGATCGATGGACGCGCACCCGGATGGAGTGTAGGGGCTAATTTTGAAGAAAGTGCGAAAGTCATGAAGTCATTAGGTGCCGTCGATGCTATCAATCTTGATGGCGGCGGATCGACTACCATGACAGTTGGGGATGATCGAGTCACAAGACCATCTGATGCAGCAGGTGAACGCCCGATTGCCGACGGAATATTGTTAGTAGAATAAAAGATGGACGTAAAGGAGATAGATCAATTTAAAGTGTTCAAAAATCGTTTTCAGTTTCACTATTATTGGTCTAATTAGTAGGAATATTCACGTTTAGTAGTATTAATATTTCTTAGGCAGAAGGTGAAATTATTAGTTACCATGAAGAAGAAAATGAGACTCCTTATAGTGAAAACGATACAATCAAGATGCTGGTGTGATTTTTAGTGTTTCAAAAGTGAATTAAGGGATGCAGCTTACGGATAATTCCATAGAAATCGACTATGACGTACAGGATGTGTATTTTAACTTAATGTTTAGTCATAAACGAAAAGACAGGTAGCAAAGATAAGCTCTCTGTCTTTTTGATTTAATATTTTAAGTGTATTTAGATTTAAGGAAACCCGTATTAACATGTTTTAGAGCATAATTTTGATCACACAATCGATCACGAACGTTTAAATGGCACAGTTCTTATGATTACAACAATAATCACAAGTCCCTCAAAAAATCCTAATTAACCAACCCCTTCCTACTGATCCGCTCCACAATTTCCATAAAATTATCCGGCCTGTAAAATTCAATCGGCGAAACACCTTTATCGACGGAATCGTATCGGCTTCAATCATTAATAATCCTTCTCGTTAATCTTGCCTAAATGGATACTATCGCCGAAATCGACTAGAAGTCCTTTGACAGATGTACTGCCAAGTTTCATTTGCGGCTCGGCTTCAGATGTATTGCTCGACAATCTGGGCAGTGCCTTCGACGACTTGGTGGATTTCAAAGTGTTCCTGGATTTCCCTTTTGTCGCTCGTTTCCTTTTGAATAAGTTGCTAGAATTTTTCTTGAATAATCAGATAATAAAGTGCCTTTTTTTGTTTTTCATGACAAAAGAATGAACCAAGCTGTCTGAATTTGCATTAAATATATTAACAATGAAAAGAGGTGAATTATATGTCTTGTTCTGGTTCTAGATCTGTTGATGTAGTTACGATTCTTTGGGAAAGAGCTACGTTAATACCTTTAGCTCAGCGTACAATTGTACAAGCTACAGTGATTGGAAGTGCTGTTCCTTGTGCTAACAATTTAGATCCTGGTGATTCCTACAGAGCTGCTGTACGTTGTTTACTTGGAAATAGATTTGTACAAGTATTGAACCTTGACTTCGGGCGAACTGGAGTTGCCGTGTTCATCCGTCGTTCAATCTAGGATATTAATTGGGGGACAATGTATTTTTGAACTAAAATACTTTGTCTTTTTTATAAATACACAAAAACCACCAGTCATTAAGATTGGTGGTTTTATCAATTTTACTAATACAGGAATGTTAAGAAGGAAGCGGAACATTATCTTAGTGAATTTCTAGCTGGTGATCCGATTAGATTACCTTTTGTCATTTTATTCAAGACTTGTCGATTCAAATGAAATTGAATGTAGCGTAGTACATATCAAAACTTCTATTAGTTTTAATAAGGTTTGTTGACCTTTTTTAATAGAATCTATTATATCAGTAGCCAGGATAGGACGTACGGGTGCGCGCTTGATCTCGTGAACTAAACTGTCCACCCACTACTTTAGAAACATGTTTGAGGCTAGTTGGGACGTAGATCTCGTATAACAAGCGAAGCTATGACACTGCATGGAGGACTAGGGGTACTGGTTAGTAAGTAAAGGAGGGAAAAAAACAATGAATCCAGTTGCTGGTCTGGATGTGGCAAAAAGGAGAGAGTCAAGTTCAGGTTTTAGATCATTCTAAACCGTATGGGAAGAGCTTTTCAATGAAGTACATCAAAGAGGAATTAGATCATTTTTTAGACTTTTTAAAAGAAAGTGACAGGGCAGATGCCTATGGTCATTTTAGAATCTACAGGGCATTACCATGCTATTCTATATATCTTACTAAATCCGATTATTTTATATCAGGCAAAGAAGTCCAGTTTACGGAAGGTAAAAACAGACGCTATCGATGCGTACCAGTTGTGTGTGCTGTATTACAAAGGTGAACCTCATAAAATTAGAGGAATTCAGCTATTAGACCTTCGGAATTTGTCCAGACAACAGGAAATCATAACGAATATGTATGTGGAAGCTAAACTTCAGTTTCACATAATGGCTATTATTGGATATGGACGTGTTTCAACTAAAGATCAGGACTTGGCTTTACAGGAAGAGAAGTTAAAAGAGTATGGTTGCGAGAAGATATTCATGGAAAAACAAAGTGGTGCTAAATCTGACAGGAAAGAACTTGCTAAGGCGTTGGACTATTTAAGGGAAGGTGACAAGCTGGTTGTTTACAAGTTGGATAGATTAGCACGATCCACTTTTGACCTACAAAAGATTGCTAAGGAACTAGAAGAAGGGGGAATAGCTTTAGTATTCATCAAAGAACAGATTGATTTTAGTACACCATCAGGAAAGCTAATGTTTACTATGCTGGGGGCTATTGCTGAGTTTGAACGTGATCTAATTAAAGATAGAACGGCAGAAGGAAGGGAACGTGCCAAGGCACAGGGGAAACATATGGGTAGGAAAGGGAAGGACGAAAAGGACGTTAAGAAGGCTTTAAAGCTGTATGATGAAAGAGAATCTAACGGTTTAAGCGTTAATGATATAGCCAAAATGACAGGTGTCCCACGTTCCACTATTTATGCTAAAGTGAAAGAGACGACTAGCAATAGCTAATCGTCTTTTTTCTTGTAGCATTGTTGTAGTTTTAAAATAAAGTCGTACCTTATAAAAAAAAGATGTACCGATTTAAATAAAGTTAAATCGTTTATAAAAATGATAAACCGAAATCCATACTTTATTTTGGTTTTCTTTTTCTTATTCCGCATTTACAGCAAATCCTTTTGTGTCTTTTTAAATTTATAATTTTTTTAATGCACACTTGACACCTTCGCTACATAGTATTACATTATACCAGTACTCATTAATACTGAATACCTGTATAACTTATTAGCTTAGGAGGTGTATGCTGTGGAAAATTTAACAGAAATGCTCAAAGGTGTGTTGGAAGGTTGTGTGCTGGAAATTATCAGCCGGGGAGATACTTACGGCTACGAGATTACCCGTCGTCTCAATGAAATGGGCTTTACAGAGGTTGTTGAGGGTACGGTCTACACCATTTTGGTGCGACTGGAAAAGAAAGAATTAGTGAATTTCGAGAAAAAGCGTTCTGAAATGGGTCCTCCTCGCAAATTTTATTCATTAAATAATGCAGGACACGAGGAACTCGAACAATTTTGGGGAAAATGGAATTTTGTTTCATCAAAAATTAATACCCTAAAGGGGGAGAAATAATATGAAGAAATTTATAGAGCTAATCATTGGCGATTTAGAAAGCAAGAAGGAATACAAAGCATTTATGAAAAAAGTAAATTCCCTACCGAAAGATTACGCATTTGTGTTCAAAAAGATTCAAAAGTACATGTGGAATTTCGGATATGGATTTGGTGAAGAAATCATCAATTTGTATGAACTGTTTGAAGCTAGTGCAGCAGAAGGCAAGCATGTGCTAGATGTTACCGGTGAAGACGTGGCGGCATTTGCCGATGAATTGATGGCTCTCTCAAAACTAGACGGAGAATCGGCGAGTATATTAGGAGGGCAAGTAGATTTGAAAAAAGAAATTGAGAGTAGAGTTGAAGAGCAAGTAAAAATATGGACGAATAAAAAATAAGTAGGAGGTTAAATATCATGGTAAATTTCATCAAAAAGATACTTGACGACAAAAAAGAATACAAAGAAATGATGGCGCGTGTGGAAGCTTTGCCAGGCAACTACCCAGAAGCCTATAAAAAAATCTGCAACTATATGTGGGGTTTTGCCTCTGGAAGCGGCATGGATATGCTGAGAATCCAGTATGATCTCATTGATTTGTTTGAAGATGGTGCGGCAGATGGCAAAGACGTATTGGAAGTGACAGGTGAAGACGTGACAGCATTCGCCAATGGACTTATCGACCAAGCGAAAAGATGGGATGATAAGTTACGCAATAATTTGAACAAAAGCATTCTGAATCGAGTGGGTAAGAAAAAATAAGCGTTGAACAACCCAACTGAATAGCTTTTTTGAAAACAAGCTGTTCAGTTATATTTTTTAACAAGTAAGTTGTATAACTGATTATCTGTCAGTCTATATAGACAAACCCAGTTGCAGGCGCTACTGTGCTGTGAGCACGCGCCTTCAGCTTTATATATAGGAGGGATTAGAATGAATAATAAATCCATTCAAGTGACTGGGTTGCAGAAATCCTACAAGCAGCTTCAAGTTCTAAAAGGCGTAGATTTCGAGGTGGAAGAGGGCAGTATTTTCGCACTGCTCGGCTGCAACGGGGCGGGCAAGTCCGCGGTTGTAAAAATCCTGGCCACGCTGCTCAAACAAGACAGCGGAACCACCACCGTAAACGGATTCGATGTCGCGTTAAAGCCAGAAAACGTACGGCAGGCGATCAGTCTGACCAGACAATTTGCCGCCGCGGACGAAATATCGACCGGACGGGAAAATCTAATCTTGATTGCCAAATTACGATACCTCGACAATCCGCGTCTGGTAGCGGAAGATTTGCTTAGACGCTTGGGCCTGACAGACGCTGCAGACCGCAGGGTGGCTACTTATCCGTTCATCTGCCTTTTGAGAGGAGCTTAGTATTAGATGAGCTATTTGTTCAGACTAGTGATGAAGAGAAAACGATGTTCGCTTTGGAGGAATTAAAAAAGATGTATCCCGAGCTTACCATAAGTAGTTTTAAAACAAGTTTAGAAGAGGCCGATAGGATCTTTCCAGCGTTTGGGACTGTTTGCTGGGGTGCTTCTCATTTTAATAGTTGCAACTTGTCTTGGAGTATTTCAATCATTAATGCATTACATTTATTCAAAAAGACATGCTTACGCAATACAGGCCTAATTGGATTGACACCGAATCAGTTAGTCAAGCTTATCGTTGCACAAATTCTTCTCTTTATAACATATAGCATCGTAGCAGGTAGTATTGTTGGTTGCACATTAACGTATCCCTTAGCGATGATTGATTATTCTAAGGGAGCATTATATTTTGACGTGCAAACCATTACAATGGTAAGTGTTGGCTTTATTGTTCTTTCAATCCTCCTATTTGCTGGACAAGGCTGGCTGCTAACTCGTCAAAAAATAATTGATGAAATCCATTAAGTATCGCTGTGTTTACTTCATTAAAAGGGTTGCTGCGGCAGCCTTTTTCTAATGGAACTATCGGGGCAGCATTCCTGTAATCAGTGAAATTGAAGTTTGAACAAAAAATAACTTGGTTGATGTCAAACGGGGACTAAAAACAAGTTAATTATTTGGTCTTCTTCAACTCCCAAGAAAACTAAATATGCCCTTTGGAGGATACCTTTTAATTCCCATCCGTAAGGGCGAAAACTCCATTCCCCCTTCTAAGGCCTACAGGGTACTCTGGGTTTAAACATGACAGCAATCATACCTTTAAGAGTTTAACTGGTTACATGGCCAGTTAAACTTCCAAAGATACCTCATCCTACAGCATTCGCTATTACAGCAGTTCTTGACAGTTCTGGTTTTTTAAGTACAAATATTTCTTATGGTATGGAAGTTGGAATTAAAGATACGTAAAGTACCAAAGAAATGTCTTCCTTTCCTTGGTACTTTTTAAAAAAACTAAAAATGTCGTTCGATGAGATTCTTTAAAGCCGTAAATTTGTGACGGCTTAGGGTAATCTTGTGATTACAGTGATGTATTTTTTACATTATATGACTTCATATAATTGTCCGATTCTATGTATTCAATTTTGTCAATCGACACCAAATAGGATTGATGCGTTCGATAAAAATTACACTGATTAAGAATGTCTTGTAACTTATTTAAGCTGGATTGTCAACACTAAATCAAACAATATTTTTAAGGGACAACTTTTTAAATTCTAGAGGGCTTACGTAGCCTAAAGTTCCATGAATTCGCAACTTATTAAACCA
>NZ_JBHZPF010000005.1:0-124844 GCF_042787975.1 Peribacillus sp. YIM B13482 | reverse complement strand
GTCTAGGGGAGACCCCGCAGGCGAAAGCCGAGGAGGCTCCCCGACCGCCCGCGGAAAGCGAGTGCCTGGAGTGGAAAATCAACGGCCAAATTGTACAACTCATAAAAAATAGACAAACTCGATTTTCATCGAGTTTGTCTACAGTCTGAAAAGACAGCAATCGCTGTCTTTTCCATCAATCCTTTATCGCATCTTCAAATGGCGCTGAAAATAAACCACTTGGCGCCAACATATCCGTATCCGATTCACGGCTTTCCCCAACTACAATATATGAACCAGCTGGAAAAAAATCAAACATATCACTTTCCTTATGTATGATCAAGAAATATTCATATAAATCATCCATAAGTTCCTGATGTTCGTCTAATTTCATGATTTCTCCACATTCATCGATTTCAAAGTTTTCATTAATTGCATCTTGGAGTTCTTCATTATTTGAATACGCGATATAAAAATCCACATCTCCACACTCCATGCATAGCAGGAGTTTTTCTTCTAGTGCTTCTTCATAGGATTTCTGAACGACCGCTTTTAAAATGGCATCAATCCTTTCAGGATTAGTTAGTTTAATTTTAGTCTTGAACACAAAATCCCTCCCCAATTAAATACAAAGGCATTGAAAATTATATGACAGTTGAATGAAAAATAAAAAAAGTAAGCTCATACTTAGAGTACATAATCGAAAATCGGTAACTGTCCGTTTCCTATTAAATCCAAATACCATAGTTCGTTCCTTTTCCAGGGCGCCGGATCCCTTTGTAGTTTCCTCCCTTATTATAACTTGATAGGAATCCTCCGCGCATATATTAATTTTGCCCGTATATTTAGAATGATAATCTTCTATAATAGTAAGAAAAAGATGATCGGAAGCGTAATCAAGCTTAATGAAGTACTAATGAACGTAGCACTTGATACGAATTCAGGCTCTGTATTGAATTGGAGTGCATACATCGTAGTGTTGGCCGCCGTTGGCATGGCAGCTACGATGATCATGATATGCCTGACCATATCATCCACTGGTAAGGCAAGTGATAACAGGAAAGCAATGGCTGGGGAAACAGCAAGTTTAAGAAGCAGCGAAACTGATAGCTTTCGGTAGGCAATATTTTTCAGCGAAATGTTGGCAAGCTGCATCCCGAGTGTTATCATGATTGTCGGAATCGCTGCATTTGCAACAAGGTGAATAGCTTCCAAAACCGAATTGCTTAAAGGAATGTTCACTAACTGAAAAACCGCACCTGCAATAGCCCCATACACAATAGGCATCCTACATACTGCTTTAAGCGCTGTTTGAACCCCGTTTCCTTCAGGGCTGCCCTTCGCTGCGAAATAAATGCCAATAGTACACATGACTAACTGTTGACCCACCATCAGGATAATTGCATAATCGAGGCCTGCCGCTCCGAATAGCAGGAAAATGACAGGTGTTCCATAATTCCCGTTATTCATGAATGCGGACGCCAGAATCATTCCGCTTGTTTCAGTGACTGTATAATTACGGAAGAACGATATAATATAGACTACCAAGACGAGAGAAAGGCAGAGTACTATCGTGAATAAGAACAGGTAAAAATAATTAATCGTAAATTCTGCTGAATAAAAGGTTCGAAACACAAGAAAAGGTGACATTAAATATAATGCCATCGTGGAAATGGATTTTGTATCAAGTTTAAACTTTTTCTGACCGACGAACCCTAAAACAAAAATACCGAATATCGGTAAGAGAACACCCAAAAACCCCATAATATCACCTTCATAATCATAATGATTTTATTCTAACAATATCAGTTTTATAATTTTTTGTAAAAAATTCTTTCATACCGCTCCTGATTGAAATGTTATATATTCTCGCAAGTAATTAATTTTCTTTATTTTCAAAAAATATCATTCGGTTTTCGTCTTCAAATGGTATATTTTTATAATATTCACGTTAAAAAAAGTAACAGTAAGCTTTTGGCTTATTAAATATGAAGGGGTGTTTTTTAATGGATGTAAAATTCATGGAGATGGCTGTTCGACTTGCATATGAAAATGTATTGGCAAAGAACGGAGGACCTTTTGGTGCAATAATCGTAAAAGATGGCACAGTTGTAGGAAAAGGATGTAATAATGTGACAACAGCCAACGATCCAACAGCTCACGCCGAAGTACAGGCGATTCGTGATGCATGCAGGCACCTCAACAGCTTTCAGCTTACAGATTGTGAAATATACACTAGCTGTGAACCTTGCCCAATGTGCATTGGTGCCATTTATTGGGCACGTCCAAAAGCCATTTATTACGCATGTACGAAAGAAGACGCTGCACACATCGGCTTTGATGATCACTTTATCTATCAGGAACTTGGCCTGCCAATGGAAAAGCGCATAATTAAAATGGAACAAATGTCTTTTAATAACCACGATTTACCATTCCGAACATGGGAGACCTATATTGAAAAAGTGAAATATTAATCGGTTATAATTTTTGCCAAAGGGGTTACAGAATAGATGTCGCCGCAGGGAAAACGCCTGCAGATTGCGTCATTAAAAACGGTCAAATAATAGATGTATTAAATGGTGATGCCTATACAAGCGACATAGCTATCGTCGATGGTTTTTTCGCTGGCATCGGGAGTTATGAGGGTATTTCAGAAATCGATGCTGCCGGAAGATTCGTCTCCCCTACATTCATTGTTGGCCATGTCCATATTGAATCTCCGATGGTCAGGCATTCTGAACTCTTAAACATTCTCCTTTTTCGTGGTGTTACCTGCCCCGTTACAGATTCCCTTGAAAATAGCCAATGTTTCTGGTAAAAAGGCATTCAATATATGATTGAACAATCCGAGCATCTTCCTTATGACTTCTACTTCATGATGCCATATTGTGTACCTGCGACGGCGTTTGAACATTTTGGTGATGCCTTAAGAAGTGAAGATTTAATTTAATTTTACCAAAACCGAAAGTGATTGGTTTAGCCGAAGTGATGGCTTTCACGGACGTTTCACATGCGGAGGAGGATATGCTGCAAAAATTATACGATTCAAATAGACTAGGCAAAAGCATTGATGGCCACGCAGCTGGATTATCCGAACAACAGCTCGATGTTCATATGAGTGCCGGCATTAAAACGGATCATGAATGCACTACATCGGAGGAGGCAAAAGAATGACTGCGAAAGGGAATGTATCTTGATGATCAGGGAAGGCACCGTTGCCAAAGACTTAATAAACCTGGTTCCAGCTATTAATGAGAAGAAATCCCGCCGTTGTTTATTCGTCACCGATGACCGGCATCTGGATGATATTGTATCTGAGGGGAGTATCGATCACAATGTACGACTATCCTTAGAAACAGGAGTCCAGCCTATTACCGCCATTCAAATGGCGACCATAAATGCAGCAGAATGCTTTGGTTTAAAGGAACATGGTGCCATAGCACCTGGATTCAAGGCAGACTTCCTTCTATTAGATGATCTTGATTCAGTCATCATCCACTCGGTCTTTAAAGAGGGAAAGCTTATGGTGCAAAATAATCGTTCACTTAACTTTCCAGCTGAAAAGGAGCAGGCTATTGACGACGAGTTGAAGCACTCCGTTCAATTTCATGAAATAACGGAAGATGATTTGGCGATACCTTTTAAAAATAAGCCTCCTTCTAATATTATAAATAACTCCAAAAGATTGAACCGGTTACGGTTAATCATGGTCTATTCCAGTTCTCTGAACAAGTTGATCATATAAAACTGGCTGTAATTGAACGGCATCATTTGACCAACCAATTAGTTGGGCTCGGATTGAAATCAGTCGCAATTGCCACGACAGTAGCCTATAATTCACATAATTTAATCATTGCCTGCACGAATGACCAAGATATGCTAATGGCCGCATAGGAAATCAAAAAGACTCAGGGTGGATTGGCCGTAATTCAAAAAGAGAAAATACTAGCCTCCCTCCCACCCCCAATTTCTGGATTGGTGTGTAAATGAACTTATATGATGTCGTTCATTCATTGAAACGAATCGATGGTGCCCTATTGAAACTCGGTGCAAACAGGCATTTCAACCCTTTCCTTACACTTGCGTTCTTGGCGCTACCTGTCATCCCGGAAATTAAACTGACTGATCAGGGCTTATTTTCCGTTTCTGAGTTTAGGCATATTCCTATCGAAGTCTCAAAGCCAGTCGATAAAATTTTACCTCCTTGTCGTTTTTTTCTTCTCGCCCCAGTAATTTCTAAATGAATCAGGTTCCAACTCGACTTAAACCGGGAAAAGGATATAATGCGTATCATCTATGTTAAAATAAAAATAAACACAAATCTTTCTTGGAGGAGATAAATATGGCAAAATCTGATCAACAAACCATAATTGGATACATTGGCACTTACACAAAAGGAAACAGCAAAGGCATTTACCGCTTTACTTTAGATACAGCAGAAGGAAAACTTAGTACACCGGTTCTTGCAGCAGAATTAACCGATCCGACTTATCTCGCCATAAGCCAGGACAAGAAGAATCTCTATGCCATTTTAAAAGAAGCGGGCAGCGGCGGAGTTTCAGCCTATTCGATTAGTGAAGAATCTGGTGAGCTTACCTACTTGGGCAAACAACTGACACCAAATGGTTCTTCCTGCCATATAAGTGTCGACAGCAAGAAACAGGTTTTGGTCACTTCCAGTTATGGAGAAGGCGTGATTGAATCATATCCGATTCAGAACGACGCGGTCCCTTTACCTGTTTCATCCACTGTTCGACATGAGGGTCACGGACCTAATGAAGAACGTCAGGAAAAAGCACACACTCACTTCGCTGGTTTCACACCGGACGAAAGTTTCATTGCTGTAGTCGATCTAGGAATAGATAAAGTGATAACTTATAAAATACATAATGGGATTATGGAAGAAGTAAACAGTTTATCCGTTGCACCAGGCAGCGGACCACGGCATTTGACCTTCCACCCAAACGGAAAATTTGCGTATGTCATGTCTGAGCTTGTACCAGAAGTCATTGTTTTAAGTTTCGACAGTCTAACCGGGAGTTTTTCTGAATTACAAACGGTCCGGACCATTCCCGAAGATTTCAAGGAAAACAGCCAGGGCAGCGCCATTCATATTTCTGATGACGGGAAATTCGTATATGCCGCAAACCGCGGACATGATAGTATAGCCGTTTACCAAATCAATCAAGAAACAGGCAAATTGGCATTCGTGGAACTGGTCAATTCCGAAGGGCATTGGCCACGAGATTTTTCATTGGACCCTAGCGGAAAATTCCTGATCGCTTCTAATGAACAATCAGGAAACCTGACACTATATGCACGGAATGAACAGGACGGAAAATTAACATTATTGCAAAAAGATGTTCAAGTTCCCTTTCCCGTTTGTGTGAAATTCCTTTAAAATCTCTCATTAAAAAAGGATTGAAGCTTTTACCACAGCTTCAATCCTTTTTTTATCATCCTTTTTTAATTCCATTTCTCCGCCATTTCGGGGAAATCTATAAATGGGTTTCGATTACCCTGAATCTCATGTATAGCCTGGTTTCTATGTTTTTCATAAGTGCTGACTGGAAAGAGCCGGTGCCATTCCATAAGCAGTGCCAGGTCAATATTGCCGTTATCGATGATCCCCTCATACCTGAGTAAAAAATACATGGTAGCCCTCGCTACAATGCCTTTGCCGTATTCAGGTTCGAATTTACCTTCGTCCGATTTCCCGCAACCCGCTTTTATTCCGGCAGCCGATGCTTCTGGGATATAATCCTCAAAATCATGGTATGGATAGTTACCCCGGCTACTGTTACAAGTTGGTTCGCAGGCGAACAGATGGTGCAAATCCCCCCTCATCGGTTCTTTTTTATTGAACCATGATTGAGGTACGACATGTTCACAATTAACGAGCATGTTCTCCATCTTCGTTGATTCAATCCCTTTTGACAACTCTTCTAGTATACGGATATCTTCCTCAATAACTTCTATAGGATCCATTCCTTTACCGGAGTACAGGCTTTTCAGCTTGCCATTTTCCTGTAAGTCAACCCAAGGGTAAACATGACGATGTGGTGAGTAGTTCAGCTGGTTTTTATGGGTTGCTACTAGTAGTTTCTTCAATCCTTCTCGGTCCAAGGAACCATCTTGATAGTATTCTCGCTTAAGTTCCTGATCTTTCGTTTCATCGTAGTATTCGCGGTTTTCATTGAAGTTCACATGCGCAGCCATTGCCATTTCCCGTTCTTTTTCAAGTATTTCAAAACTATTCTTCATCCACTCATCCCCCCGATTCTATTAAAACCTAACTTTTACCATAATTTAAGTTTAATAGAAATCCTTTGAGAAAAAAAGGTGCTTTAGAAGTGTCTAACGAAGAATTTCTATAAAATGGGTAAGGATTTTCGCTGTCATTCCCCAGATTACTCGATCGTTATATAAGTAAAAATATTCTTCCATTTGTTTTGGCTGCCATTTATAATTCTCCCCGCCAACAATTAAATCTTGGGGGAAATTTTCATGTGGTTCTATTTTATATTTCACATGATATATCTCTGGCGGTTTTTCCATGAAAAAGGAAAGCGGTACACTAAAAATGGTTTCTACCTCAGCTGGATTAGGAATTATCCGTTGATGGTTACGAACAAATCCTGCATAAGGATATACAATCATCCCAAAAGGGGATACCAAATAATCAATTGGAAAGACATTATAAATATCTTCTTTTTTCAAACCAAGTTCCTCATATGTTTCCCTAAGGGCAGCCGACTGTTCATCATGGTCCGACTTGTCTATTTTCCCGCCTGGAAAACAGATATCCCCTGGCTGCCTCCTAAGTGTGTGTGAACGCTCTTCAAAAAGAACATGTATTCCATCTTCTTTTTCTATAAGCGGAACCAATACAGCATACTTTGAAAAATTCTCACTACCTAAAATTTCAGGGGTATGTAATGTGAGTTTTTTTGTTATATCTTTATTTTTCATGTACCACACCTCTTCTGAAGTTAATATTGACAATATGAAATCGGTATTTTTCAACCACTCATTATCATTCCATTTTCAAACATCCTCTATAACTAAGCAAGGAAAACGATTCCAAAAATTTTCCCTTTAATTCGTAATAGGGATCTCTTATTCTTTATATCCTTGTTATTTCATATAAATGTAGGCCTCTTCAAATCTAATAACTTTTCGTCACGATAGGGAAATTTATTTTCTATTTAACCTATGGGACAAGCTAATTTATGTATGGACAAACCACAGAATTTTAGAGTTTTTTTACGCGTTATACTCGGTCCTTTGACCATATATAAAAGCACCGTTCAATGTTTCTGAACGGTGCTAAAACTAAACGCAGCATCCTCTATTAAAAGGAAATATTTCTGAAAAAAAACCGAATGTTAAAATAGGGAAAATCAACAAGTACATAAAGAACTCTATTTATATACCGAATTTTCAGGAAACGCATTTCAAGGCAGCCTATCCTATTTCTGAAGTTTTTTTTATTTATAGTTCTGTTAGTGTTCGCTTTACAGTCGTTACGATGAATAAGAAATCCTCTTCAGTGATACTTAGTGGGGGAGCAAGAGTCAGGACATTATTGAAGCCTGCTACTGTATCACCATTTTTACCTATAATCAGCCCCTTTTCTTTGCATGACGCAATCACTTTATTGATTTTGGAAAGATCGATCGGTCGTTTTGTCTGTTTATCTTCCACTAGTTCAATCCCTACCAACAAACCTTTCCCACGTACATCCCCAACATTAGGATGAGATTTGATTTCTTCAAACTCTTGCAGAAAGCGAAGTCCTAACTCTTCAGACCGTTCTATTAGTTTTTCATTTTCATATATTTCAATATTTTTTAAAGCAAGGGCACAGGAAGCTGGATTGCCACCAAATGTATTTACATGTCGAAAGCGATCATATTCATCTGAACCAATGAACGCTTCATAAATTTCACGTTTGACGGCTGTAGCGGATAATGGCAGGTAAGCGCTTGTGATTCCTTTAGCCATTGTTACGATGTCCGGTTTTACATCATAGTTCATAAATCCGAATTTCTTTCCAGTACGGCCAAACCCGCAAATGACCTCATCCGAAATGAGAAGGACACCATTTTTCTCACAAATTTCTTTTACCCGCTTCATATATCCATCAGGTGGCATCAGGATTCCACCTCCAGTGATGATTGGTTCCATGATTACCGCGGCCACCGTTTCGCCCAATTCCCATGTAATGGTACGGTCAATTTCAGCCGCACTTTTTTCACCACTTTCATCCTCTGGGTTCCGGTATGAATCCGGCGGTGATACATGAAGAAAACCTGGGGCGAGTGGTTCATATTTAAACTTTCGTTGTGCTTGCCCGGTAGCTGCCAGTGCCCCCATTGAATTGCCATGATAACCTCGATAACGAGAAATGAATTTATAACGTCCATGTTCACCTTTTTGCTGATGATACTGCCGAGCAATTTTAAAAGCTGTCTCATTTGCTTCTGAACCGCTGTTAGAGAAGAAAATCACATAATCCCCACCCAGCCATTCATTTAACTTCTCTGCTAGCTTAATAGCCGGGATGTGACTGTTCATTAAAGGGGCATAAGGAAGCTCTTTCAACTGCTCGTAAGCTGCCTCGGCCAGCTCCGTGCGACCATATCCTACGTTGACACACCATAAACCTGACATCCCATCCAGGAAACGATTCCCATCAACATCCGTAATCCATGCTCCTTGCCCTTTTTGGACTACCATTGTCCCAGGGTTGGGTTCAGCCCCTTTCATATGATGCCACACATATTTGCCATCCATCGTTTTAAGATCATGACCCTGTTTTTCAACCGGCATAAGCCACACTCCTCTTATAATAATGTATAAAGGTATAAAGGAAGGCCGACCACAAATTGCGTCGACCCCTTTTTCCTATCAATATCTTGCCGTTAACATTTTCTTTCTAGTGTAAAATTCCACACCGTCCTTCCCATTGGCATGAAGGTCTCCATAAAATGAACTTTTATAGCCGGAAAAAGGAAAGAATGCCATAGGCGCGGGTACGCCAAGGTTAATACCAAGCATCCCTGCATCAATTTCTTCACGAAATTCCCGGATGGCTTTTGCACTATCCGTATAGAGGCAGGCACCATTGGCAAATTCGGATTGATTGGTCAAATCGATTGCTTCTTCAAGCGTATTAACCCTTACTATGGATAAAACAGGGGCAAAAATTTCATCCTTCCATATTTTCATGTTTGTTTTTACATGATCAAATAATGTCGGTCCAACATAATAGCCATTTTCCTGATCGCCTTCATTTCTGCCATCACGAAGGAGAACCGCTCCTTCTTTTTCACCGATATCAATATATTGTTCTGTTCTCTTTTTATGAGTATCACGGATCACAGGGCCCAAGAAAACGTCCTTATCCATTCCATTGCCAATCTTGATGTCATCCGCTGCAGCCTTTAATCTCTCAACAAGCAAATCTCCCACTTCTCCCACCGCAACAACCACCGACGCAGCCATGCAACGCTCGCCTGCTGATCCGAAGGCGGCATTCGTTATGTTCGTTACCGCATTATCCAAATCCGCATCAGGCATGACGATTGAATGATTTTTCGCTCCTGATAAAGCCTGGACACGTTTTTTATTGGCAGCTGCCGTTTTGTATACATACTCTGCTACAGGCTGGGACCCAACAAATGATATCGCTTTAATGTCTTCATGCTCCAAAATTCCATTCACGACATCATGGGCACCATGGACAATATTGACAACACCATTCGGAACGCCGGCTTCCGTCAGTAATTCTACAAGGCGGTTGGCTAAAAGCGGAGTCCGTTCTGAAGGTTTTAAGATAAACGTATTTCCACAGGCTATTGCAAGCGGGAACATCCAACAGGGAACCATCATTGGGAAATTAAATGGCGTAATCCCGGCAACGACACCCATTGGATAACGATACATGCCAGATTCAATTCCAGGGGATATATCAGGAAGCTGACTGCCCATCATCAAGGTAGGCGCACCTGCAGCGAATTCCACGCATTCAATTCCACGTTGGACCTCACCATATGCTTCTGTATAGCTTTTTCCATTTTCTATCGTGACCAGCTTTGCAAGTTCATCCCAGTGTTCTATCAATAATTGCTGGTAACGGAATAAGAAGCGCGCTCTTTTTGGCACGGCCACCTTTTTCCATTCTTTATACGCCTTTTTAGCAACCTGCACCGCCTGGTCGACATCTTCCTTTGTGGAAAGGGGTACGATTGCCAAAGCTTCTCCTGTTGCCGGATTAGGCACTTCTTCATGTTTCGATGTTGTGGAATTCACCCACTTGCCACCGATATAATTTTTCAACGTTTCTACATCATTGATAACTGTCATTAAAGAAACCCTCCATTTCAACACGATTTCATAGTTTTATTATATTTTTCAAACGGGCTTTTTACATTAGACGTTTTGTATAGTTTTTGATTCAATATTTGCACATATTGTTTGATTTCGATTTTCCTATATTCATAATAATCAGGAAAAGAAATTTCCCCACTCAATACTAATGTAAAATCCGCTTTTAACCTTTTAGAATATTTCTTTCCCTTTAATCAGCAGGCTTTCAAATCAACATTTAATAATCGAGTATAACTTTAGGTCCTCATGCTTTCCTTTAACAAACATCCCTTTCCTTATGATTCCCTCAAAAGACATTCCAGCCTTTTGCATGACTCGCTCCGAACCCAAATTCCCTACAAAGCAGCGTGCTTGTATTCGGACAAGGTTCATATTATCGAAGCCAAATTCGATTATCTTTTTGACTGCCTCCGTCACCAAGCCATTCCCCCAGTATTTTGGTGCCAGCACATATCCAATTTCAGCTCTATGATGATCAACCTGCCATGAAACAAAGTCAATAGTGCCAATCAACTTACCACTTTCCTTGTATTGTATTCCCCATGGAGCGATTTTCTTATCCTCATAATTCTGTAATGCAAATCGGATAAAATCCCTTGTATCACATAGGGAACGATGGGCTTCCCATGTGACAAAGCGGGATACATCACTATTGGATGCATAAGCGAACATGTCTTCGGCATCATTCATGGTGACTTTCCTCATAACTAAACGTTTTGATTCTATGGTAGGCAGCTGTCCATATATGTCTTTCACATTCATGATTACACCCCATTCCATTAATTATTTGTATTATAGCAAGATTGTAAAGCAATCACTGTTCCCAATTGAAATATCATTGAACTTATGTATAATTCAGAAAAATAGGCAGAGGGAGAATCATGCCAAGAAAACTCATAATAAGCCAACCTTGAATGGACCTTTATTACAGAGAGGTAAAGAATTGGTACCCGAGTAGACTGTGATCTCCTGAAGATCTCCGGAAATTTGGAAGGATCATATAACCGATGCGGAAGTGATCGCAGGCTGGAAAAAGGAAATGTCTGAATCAATTGACACAAACGAAATAAAAAGGTTCCAGACATGTAGTGGATGCTTTACCCCTGGAAAACTTAGAAAAAAAGAATGTGCAGATTACAACTGCAAATGGCGTCCATGCCTACCCCCATTCTAGAAACCATTTTTCTTGTAATGCTTGCCTTAACAAGAAAAATAAATACATGTACTAAGCAAAAGCAGGAAAAGGCTTGGCATCACGCAAAAATAAGCAGGAAATTCATGAATAGACCATCGGAATCATCGGTGTTGCAAAAATCAGAAAAGACACCGCTAAAATTGCCAAGGCTTTTCCCATGACCGTATTAGGAATGCGCCATTCCGGTAAATGAGAAGAATTTGTCGATGAGATGTTCACACAAAACCATTGAATCCCTTCTTCCTAAGTGCGATTATATTGGCGGGACATTACGCCGCACACATCCGAAAATACGGAATTTTACGAGCAACGGCTTATTCAGGATATATTTTCATGCCGAATTTAATGAACGATCTTAATGGTAAAAAACCCTTCAACAAATTTACTTGATTACAAAAAAGGGCATTAATAATTTTTTAACATCTAGCATTATAAATAATCTTGCTTTGTTTACTTGCAGATTCCGACAATATCTGTTATATTTAATAAGAATTATTTTTGTTCGGGAAGATTGATAAGTGAAACACTTTTCGTCTAATGATTGAGCAAGGGTAGTAACACAATGTGTGGATTCACACTAGGAGGCAACAACAATGGAACAAGGTAAAGTAAAATGGTTTAACGCAGAAAAAGGATTTGGCTTCATCGAACGCGAAAACGGAGACGATGTATTCGTACATTTCTCAGCTATCCAAAGCGAAGGATTCAAATCATTAGACGAAGGTCAAGAAGTTACTTTTGAAGTTGAGCAAGGTCAACGTGGACCCCAAGCTACTAACGTTCAAAAAGCATAATTTTAAATACAATATATAACGGACTCTACTTGTAGAGTCTGTTTTTTTTGATTGAATCGCAATAATTAAAAAACCCCTATTCACAGGGAATAGGGGAACATGAAACAAGTTTAGTAAATGGTAAACACAGTATAACACACTAAGAAACGAAACCCTAATTTATCCGAAAAGTAAA
This sequence comes from Peribacillus sp. YIM B13482, assembly GCF_042787975.1. Taxonomy (NCBI): domain Bacteria; kingdom Bacillati; phylum Bacillota; class Bacilli; order Caryophanales; family Bacillaceae; genus Peribacillus; species Peribacillus sp. YIM B13482. The sequence continues at coordinate 112,306 of NZ_JBHZPF010000005.1, read as the reverse complement.
AATTATCACGTACTTCCCTAGGCTTTTACCCTACCATTCATTTCTTATCCACTTCATATGTTCGATCCGTTCCCCAAGGATAAAACGGGGGCATATCGGAGCTGCTTTTCATTTTGAAATCAGCTTTCCTTTTTTCAAGGAAGGCTTCGATCCCTTCTTGTGCATCCGCTTGTTTTCCGGTCCAATGAATCATTTTCGATTCTATTTTATGCGATTCAACAGGATGGTTTGCACCGAGCATGGTCCACATTAACTGGCGGGATAACGTCACCGAGACGGAAGATGTATTTTCCGCAATGTCTGATGCAATTTCCATTGCCGCAGACATCAATTCATCCGGCTCAACGATCTTGTTTACCAATCTTCCCTCATATGCTTCACTGGCAGAAATCATTCTGCCGGTAAAAATCCATTCGGAAGCTTTGCCCATTCCGACAAGCCTAGGTAAGAACCAACCGCTGCATGCTTCCATCGTTATCCCTCTCCTCGCAAATACAAAACCCATTTTTGCATCTGTTGAAGCGATTCTAATGTCCATAGGCAAAGTCATTGTTATCCCAATCCCAACTGCCGCTCCATTAATGGCTGCTATCATGGGTTTCTTCATCTCAAAAATCCGTAATGACAACATCCCCCCTGCATCACGGTATTCAACCAAAGGAGTGTGATCCATAAAGGTTTCTGCACCTTTCTCCAAATCCATTCCAGCACAGTAAGCATCCCCAGCGCCAGTTAAAATAACGGCTCGTACGTCATCACTTTCATCCGCTTCATCTAAAGCAAGAATCATCTCCTCACACATCTTTTCATTGAAAGCATTCATTCTTTCAGGACGATTAAGAGTAATTATCATGACACGATCGACGATTTCACTAGTTATCGTGGAATACAATATCAGTCCCTCCTTCTCTTACAAATTGGTACAAGAAACAATTATTTATTTTTACATATAATTACATTTTATATGTTTTATTTTCAGATTCCTAGTTATTTATTTTGACATACTATAAAATAATTTATTCTTCAAGATAATCGCTTATATCTAAAAATATTTTAAATAAATATGTAAAAAAAGACCAGTCGCAAACGCAACTGGTTTTTTTGTTTACCAATATAAATGACAAGCTACGAAATGTCCCGGTTTTTGTTCTTTCCATTCAGGTACAGCACTGGAGCATATCTCCATCGCTTTAGGGCAGCGAGTCCGGAATACACAGCCGCTCGGCGGATTTATCGGACTTGGTACATCGCCTTTAAGTACGATTCTTTCCCGTTTAATAGTGGGATCCGGAATCGGCACTGCCGAAAGCAAGGCTTGCGTGTATGGATGTAGCGGATCATTCGTTAAAGAATCACTATCCGAAAGTTCCATCATCCTTCCAAGGTACATGACTAAAATGCGATTTGAAATATACTTGACCATCGATAAATCATGTGCGATGAATAAATAGGTCAAGCCCATTTCTTTTTGTAGCTCTTTTAATAAGTTAACCACTTGAGCTTGTATCGAAACATCCAGGGCAGAAATCGGTTCATCACAAACGATGAATTTAGGATTTAATGCCAAAGCCCTTGCAATTCCAATACGCTGGCGTTGTCCACCGCTGAATTCATGCGGAAAACGAGTGATATGTTCCGGACTTAAACCAACCAGCTTTAATAGGTCTTCCACCCTTTTTCTTCTCTCTTTACCTTTTGATATCCCATGTATGGCAAGTGGTTCCCCAATCAATTCCTCCACCTTCATCCTTGGGTTCAAGGATGCGTAGGGATCTTGGAAAATCATTTGTATTTCACGGCGGATTTGTGACATTTCCCCCTGTTTGTAATCGAAAATATTTTTCCCCTGAAAAAGAACTTCGCCATCTGTCGGTTCATATAGCCTTGTGATTGTACGCCCTGCAGTCGATTTACCACAACCGCTTTCCCCAACTAGACCGACAGTTTCCCCCGGATAGATTTTGAGATCCAAACCATCTACCGCTTTCAGCGTCTGAGAACCAACGGGAAAATACTTCTTCAGATTCTTTATTTCAACAAGAGGAGAATTTTCGTTGACTGTCTTTTCTTTAACTGACTTATTTTTTAGTGAAACCATTGGTTCTCCTCCTTTATACATTAGTCGGTGCTTGTACCTGTGTTGCTTTTGCCATTGGGTGGTGCAGCCAGCATGCAGCTGTCTGACCCTCTTCCACTACTTCAAGTTCCGGATCATGGTCTTTGCACACTTTCATTGCGGATTCACATCTTGGATAAAATGGGCATCCTTTTGGCGGATCCAATAAATCCGGTGGTGATCCGATAATGGGAACCAACGGAGCCGTTTTTTCCATATCCAGCCTTGGCACCGTTTTAAGCAGGCCTCTTGTATATGGATGCTGTGGGTTTGAAAATATAGCTCCTACCGTTCCCGTCTCCACAACCTTGCCTGCATACATGACGACTACCCGTTCACAAGTTTCCGCAACCACACCTAAATCATGAGTGATTAATATGATGGAAGTATCCATTCTACGTTGGATATCTTTCATCAGTTCCAAAATTTGCGCTTGTATCGTTACATCCAATGCCGTTGTTGGTTCATCCGCAATTAGCAATTTCGGTTCACAGGCTAAAGCCATTGCTATCATTGCCCTTTGGCGCATACCACCTGAAAACTCATGTGGATATTGTTGCATCCTTTTTTCAGGCTGAGGAATACCTACCAGTTTAAGCGTCTCCAACGCCCGTTCGTATGCATCTTTTCGGGACATATTTTTATTATGCTTTAAAATACCCTCCATGATTTGGCTGCCAATTTTTGTCGTTGGATTAAGCGAAGTCATTGGATCCTGAAAAATCATGCTGATTTCATTTCCGCGAATCTTCTGCATTTCCTTTTCACTCATTTTAATAAGATCTTTACCGCCAAAGTTTATAGACCCTTTTCCATACTCTGCTGGAGGTGTTTCCAATAATCTCATGATGGATTTCGCAGTAACACTTTTACCGCATCCGGACTCTCCAACAATGGCAACGGCTTCCCCTTTTTTCACTTCAAAGTTCACGCCGCGAACTGCCTGCACTTTTCCTGCATAAGTATGGAAGGTGATGTGTAAATCGTTGACTTCTAATAGGTTCTCCATCATCGTCCCTCCTATTCTAGTAATATCAAATCTTTATGTTAGGACTCTATTATTTCCGAAGTTTTGGATCCAGGGCATCCTGCAGTCCGTCACCAGCCACATTGAACGCGAACATGGTTAGGGAAATCAATATTGCCGGGATTAAAAGTTGATAGAAATTCCCTACCAAAATGCTTCCCAGGGCATCACTTGTCAATGTTCCCCAGCTTGCTTGAGGCGCTGGCACTCCAAGACCCAAAAAGCTTAGTGTAGCTTCGGCAAAAATCGCAGTGGGTACAGTCAACGTTAAATTGACCAGGATCGGTCCCATTGTATTTGGAATCATGTGTTTTCTTAAAGTCCAGCTCGTATTGGCTCCAGAGATGGTTGCTGCATGGATATATTCATTCTCTTTAAGTTGTAAAACCTGTCCCCTTACTAGTCGTGCCATGGGAATCCACCCTGTAATCGACATCGCAATGATGATCGGCAGAATACCAGGTTTTAATACGACCATCATTAAGATAACCATCAATAGGTAAGGGATTGCATAGATCACTTCAGCAAACCGCATCATGATATTATCTGTGCGTCCGCCACGAATGGCTGAAATCCCGCCATAAAGGACACCAATCAAGAAGTCAATCAGCGCAGCCATCAATCCAATGAACAACGATATCCTCGCACCATACCAAGCTCGCGTGAATAAATCCCTTCCTGAAGAATCCGTTCCAAACCAATGCTCGGCATTTGGACTAAGATTCTTTTTCTCGAAATCTTGTCCATAATAAGTATATCCGTTAATATATGGACCAAAAATCGCCAGTAAGACCAAGAGGATAATAAGTACGAATCCCGTCATTGCCAATTTATTTTCTCTAAAACGACGCCAGACGTCAGACCAATATGAAACTGTAGGTCTGGCAATTTTTTCAGCTTCCTTAAAGTTTCCTTCAGCGGGTTGGAACATATCTTCGGTTAAATGCACTTTATCTGCCATTATTTCTTCTCCCCCGTCACTTTAATTCTTGGATCAATCAACGTGTAGGCTATATCAACGATGAATATCAATAGGATAAGCACTGCACTATACACAATTGTGGAACCAAGAATGACCGGGTAGTCTCGGTTGGATATTCCCTTTACGAACATATCTCCCATGCCCGGAATACCAAAAATACGTTCAATGATGAAGCTTCCTGTAACGATATTAGCCGTCAGGATACCTAGAATCGTGATAATCGGCAATAATGCATTCCGAATAGCATGTTTGATTATGACACCGCTCCGTTTTAATCCTTTGGCCTTTGCAGTCAAAATGTAATCCTGCCCCATTACTTCAAGCATGCTTGTCCGCATCAATCTGGCGATGAAAGCAAGAGGCATCATTGACAGGGCAATGGATGGTAAAATGGTATGCTGCCATGTCGCCCATGTAGCAACTGGGAATATATGCCACTTTATTGCGAAATAATTGATTAAAATAGTCGCCAAGATAAAGTTTGGAACAGAGATCCCTACGATGGCAATGACCATTGATAAATAGTCGGGCCATTTATTTCTTTTCAGTGAAGCAACTACACCCAAAATTAGCCCAAAAAAGATGGCAATCACCAATGCTTGTGCCCCTAAGTGCAACGACACTGGAAATCCCTTCAAAATGTAATCATTCACAGAAATGGATGAGGATTTCAATGATGGACCAAAATCGAATTGTACGACTTCCAATAAATAATTCCCATACTGGGTCAACAACGGCTTGTCCAATCCATAGTGGACTTGAAGGTTTTCATAAACTGCAGGAGGCATTGCTCCTTCTTTAGCAAATGGATTTCCCGGAATCGTATGCATTATGATGAACGTTAATGTAATAACCGCCCATAAAGTAATAATCGCCCATTTAAAACGGTTTAATGTATATCTCAACATGGTAATCACCCCAATCATCGATTTTCTAAGGAGTTGAAAACGGAAATGAATTCATGAAATATTCAAATTCGCAATTGAAAAATGGGGTATGTCCTTAATCGGACATACCTCCCATTTCACTTTTATCCTTCTCTTATTTTTTATCCGCGTAAATAAAGTTCGGATAAGCGTTAATTGGAGCAAAAACTCCAGTAACATTCGATTTAACCATATATGGTTTTGTATAGAAGTAAACCGGAAGGATCGGCATTTCGTCAATCATGACTTTCTCTGCTTTATGCAAAGCAGCCATGCGTTCTTTTGGATCCATTGTAGATTTTGCTTCTTTTAATAAATTATCATATTCTTTGTTGGACCAACCTGCATCATTATAGGCGCCGTCCGTTTCCCAAAGCATGAATGTCATCGGGTCAACATAGTCACCAACCCATCCGGCACGGGAAATTTCGAAGTCGCCAGCTTTTTCACGATCAAGCTTAACTTGGAATTCTGCATTTTCAAGTGTCACTTTAACACCTAGGTTATCACGCCACATTCCTTGAACCGCTTCAGCAATTTTCTTGTGTGAATCTAACGTGTTATACAAAATTGAAAACTCAGGTAATTCTTTCATGCCTTCTTCAGCAAGTCCTTCTTTTAACAATTTTTTAGCTTCGGTAACATCTTCCTTAAATAGGTCACCTGTATTTTCCTGGAAATCTCCAGATGCATCAGGAATACCCGGAGGGACTACGCCGAATGCAGGCTTTTGTCCGCCTTGAGCAACATTTTCGGTGATTTCTTTACGTTCGATAGCCATTGAAAGCGCTTTCCTTACTTTAGCATTATTGAAAGGTTTCACTTCTGTATTAAAGTTGTAATAGTAAACGGCAAGTTCTTTGCCCATTTTGAATTCTTTATCATCAGAATTGACCATTTGACCTTGAATATCCACTGGCAGTGGATAAGCGAGATCCAATTCGCCACTCTGATACATTTGCCATGCTGTATTTTCATCTTCAATTAGAGCAAAGTTAACCGCATCCAATTTGATTTTATCTTTATCGTAGTAATTTTCATTTTTTTCGATTTTCAGGCTTTCTTTATGTTTCCACTCCGTCAACTTGAATGGACCATTCGATACGTGTGTCTTTGCATCCAAAGCCCATTTTGGATTTTCTTCCTGTACCTTTTTATCGATTGGATAGAAAGTATAGAAGGAAGTCAAGTCAAGGAAATATGGTGTAGGCTGTTCCAAAGTAACGACTAATGTATGATCGTCTGTCGCTTTAACGCCTACGTCCTCTTCCTTACCTTTCTTGCTGTTGTAGGCTTCTCCGCCTTTAAGATAATAAAGCTGGTAAGCATAATCAGCAGCAGTTTCTGGTTTCAAGGCATATTTCCAAGCATATTCGAAGTCATTAGCTGTAAGCGGGTCTCCATTTGACCATTTCAAACCATCTTTCAATTTGAATGTCCAAGTTAATCCATCCTCACTGATTTCCCATGATTCAGCAGAACCAGGTACGATTTTGCCCTCTTCTGTTTTCTTAGTCAGTCCCTCAAACGTATGTTCAAGGATCCATGATTCATGAGTACCTTGCGCATTGGCAGGGTGAAGCGAACCAGGTTCACTTGAGTTGTTTACGTTTAATACTTTTGATCCGGATGAGTCACCCGAGCCGCCTTCTTTTTCATTCGAGGTTTCCTTCGAACCGCCGTTGCATGCCGCAAGCATAAGCATGATGGCCATAAGAAGAGCAAGCACTGAAAATTTAGACTTTTTCAAAAAATATTCCCCCTCATCTTTAATCTTTCTTAGAATATTCCCATTGAAGGGATTATCCTTATACCACCTATTAATTGTTGGTATAGTACATTCTGAATATCAGCGTGGAAAGTTAGAAGCATTCATAGCAGGAATTCACCGAAAAAAACTAGCGAACCGTTTGCATAAATCTGTGAATCTCCTAAAAAAACCAATTAATGCAGTTTACAAGTTAAAAAGCACACTCTTTCCAACCTCGCTAAGGGTACTATACCTCGAATTAAAGATGTTGAATTTTAAGTATATTACGAATAAACCGAAAAATCAATAAACCAATGAGTACTTTTTCACAACATAGTAATTATTTGCTAATCAATTCGATCTAGATATTAGGTAAAAAGAATGGAAAACCTAATTAATATAAAATGACTACCGACATCTTGTGGTTTTTTCAAACTCTTTTATACCAGTATTCATATAGTTTCGCTTGTCTTTTTTTTACTAAATATTCTAACAATTATAGTTAGTCCGGTTGCTAAGACCACTTTCCTAGCAAACCGATTCCTGATCAAATAATATATTTTAGTAGGATAATACTTTTTCCATTGAGGTCTTTTCAAGAAAATCCCAAATAACGGATAATAACTATGTAGGAATAAAGTTATTCATCAGTCTCTCACCTATATGTACCCTGTAAATCCAATGAATAATGATGACCATTCCTCATTTATGATTAAATAAATATAATGACACGAAAAGTAAACATATTCCTGCAACCTTTTTCGCATCCAATGGGATGCGAACCCCGCCGAATAAACCGAAATGGTCAATGAGGGCCCCAATCAGTATCTGGCCTGCGATAACCCCAACCAAGGCAGGAGCCACTCCAATCTGAGGGGTAACCACTATTATAACAATGACATAAATGGCCCCTAGAAGTCCGCCTATCAATTGCCATTTTGGTACAGACGCGATGGCGGAAATGTTTCCATTTCCCGCGAACAAAACAATAAATAATAAAGCGAGTGTCCCGATGCCAAACGAAATGAAAGAAGCTTCAATAACCCCCACTTTTTTCCCTAATCCACCATTGATTTGCCCTTGTATGGCAATGGTGATGCCACCTAGGACCGCAAGCAACGGAAATAATATCTTCACAATGATTATCCTCCTTTTTATGTCCAACCGGACTGATTAACTGACTCCGCTTTCTAATTTTAACATGAAGAATACGTATATTTTCCCTACAAGTGGAGAAACATTCTTTAACTTAAAAAACTGGCACTATTGGCCAGCTGCTATCTTCTGTCAACTTTTTTGAAAATGAATCCTAAACGCTTTGCTGTGGTAACTGACTATACTCTGTGCTTAACAAGGAAAATACTAGGGCATCATGCGATTGTTTACGAAGAAATATATAACTTCTGAGACTTCCTTCCTCTTTAAAACCAAATTTCTTCAAGAGGTTTCTGGATGCAAAATTATCCTTGAAAGTTAATGCAGCCATTCTGTTTAGTTTCAATTCTCCAAATGAATAGCGTAATACTTCGTTGACAGCCTCGGACGTAAAGTGTTTTCTCCAATATTCAGGATGGATTTCATACCCGATTTCAGCTCGTTTGTTGGCAAGGCTCAATTGATTCAGGCCTACGGTACCAATGAATTCACCTGAATCTTTCACAACAACTCCCCACCGTATCCCCCGTTTGTTTATATAAGCACTTTTAAACGAGTCGATTAAACGGCGGGCATCTTCAACTTGTGTTAAACTTTCTATCCCATCATATTTGGTCACTTCATCTTTAGACAAAATGTCAAACAGACTCTCAGAATGCTTGTGACCTATTTCAATTAACTGCAGCCTTTTTGTTTCCAATTCCCTAAACCCCATCGAGAAACCCCCCGTATATTCAACTGTCTACTTAATTCTATTCCTGAAGAAGAGATACCTGTTTTAAAGAACAATACTTTTTGATAAACTCCTTTCCTTTACATACAATGCCGTGTCCTTAAATCCGTCCTTTATAATTAAAACCCGAATGAATTTGTTAAAGAATGATACTGAAGGCCGTCCGGGTTTCCGCATATTCTAATAAGAAATAAGATTTAGGCTGATCAGGATAAAACTCCTGTTGTCCGTATACCATCATGGGTCCCGCCGTAGAAAACGAATCGATTCATTAAAGCCACTTATTTAATCCCGTCATCATTTTTTCTCGCTTATAAATAAGTCCGTGCCGTTTCCCAAATCATCCTATCCTCAAGCCATTTGATTTGTTGTGATGGCAAATAACTGAGAATAACAGCATTTTATCCTTAACTTCTCCCTTGGCTTCACACCCATTTGCAAAAATGATCGCCAGTGCAAGTATCATATCCGTGGTAAATGACTGAGTTTGCTTCTCTTATAAAATCTTTTCGTTTTTGAATATTCGCATACGCCTTTCAAAATGCCTTTTCAATCAATGTGCATGTACATAAGGATTGATTTCGGCATCTCAAACAGTGATCTTGATTTGAAAACGAAAACTTGTCTCAAATCTCTTTTTCAGGATAATATTTCACAGGAAAATATCCCCTATATACTTAATATCTATCCTTCCCAATACCCTCCCGGCCTTAAAATCCATAAAGCTCAACCATTAGGGCAATTTATTATCATTTCCACATTATTATAATTACTTCCATTTAAATGCTTTTCGTTTTGATGTCCATATTATTTACCCTGACAAACATATCCCGCAAACGAAAAATGATTCTTTTTTTACATGAAACAATTCTTCCCGTCTATCAAAAGGCCCTATGATTTTGGTTTACTATAACCACTCTCAGGTCATATGGACCCTCATCATGCATACTCCCATTCGCTACCTTCTGCCCATTCCAATAAAGAATGGGCATGACCTAATTTTACATACAACAATTTTTATAGGATACTAGACTTCCAATCCAGATATTCTACTAGGAGGAAACAAAATGAAGAAAATCATCCTTTTATCAGCACTTTCCCTATCCCTATTATCTCCAACAGTTGCTCAGGCAGCCAATACTTACGTGGTTGCAAAAGGGGATACCCTAACGAAAATTGCGTCTGAATATGAAGTCAGCCTTTCCGAATTACTTAAGACGAACAGTGCTATAAACAATTCAAATCAAATTCAAATCGGACAAATCATAAATCTTCCTTCAACCATCCACACAACTAATCAAGAAAAAGGTCAGTCAGTTGAGCAGCAGGTTCTTAGGTTAGTTAACGAAGAACGTTCAAAATCGGGCCTCCCTTCCCTTGAAATGGATACCGCCGTTTCCAACATTGCAAATATGAAATCTGAAGATATGCGTGATAATAATTATTTCAATCATACAAGCCCAAATTATGGATCGCCCTTCGATATGATGAAATCCTTTGGGATCGGCTACAAATACGCAGGGGAAAATATCGCAGCAGGTCAACCTAGTGCGGATGCTGTCATGAAATCTTGGATGAACAGCCCTGGACACAAGGCAAACATCCTGAACAAGAACTATACCCATATTGGAATTGGGCATGCGACAGGAGGGAAATACACCCACTATTGGACTCAGCAATTCATTGGGAATTGAGATCGTAAGAGGTGGCAGATTGCCGCCTCTTTTTTTAACCTATTTCCAATTCCAAATCTAGGGCTTCCCCTCATCCGTTATCATGAATTAATATTCACCATGAATATTAATATTAATTCTCTGTCAATAAGATAGAGTGACCTTTCTCACTTAAATCGAAAAGATGTCATGCAGTTTGATAACTTCAATAAAAAACCGAACGTCATTATTTTTTTGTTGGGCGGATATACAGGAAAAACACTTAAAGTAGTTATATCATACTATTTTTCAATTATTTTACTGATAAAAATAAAATTATGTTAAAATAGAATTCTAGACATAGGTATAAAGGGGCAATTGCAATGAAAATAGAGGTTGGCTCTGTTATCAACGAGTTAAGAATCAAACAAAATCTTACAAGAGAAGAACTGGCAAAGGATATATGTGAACCTAATACCCTGTTAGATTATGAAAGGAGCATCACTTCTCCAACAATTGATGAATTGGCACTTTTTGCGGATAAACTTAAAGTTGACCTGCCGTATTTCTTCACTACCAAAAATGAACCAATATATAATTACATAGAAACCATTAAACTTTTGATAAACAAATATAAACGTACACGTAATTTTGAAGCAATCTATGAAATAGTCCAAAAAGAAATGGCAACGGCACCGGAAAAATCGATATCTTTTTATCAATTCTTGAAATGGCATGAAGGTATATCTTTTTTTTATTTGTACAATGACAAACAAAAGGCTATAGACTTATTGAATGAGGCCATTCAGATTACAATGGGTAAACGTGTCATTTTTCATCAACAGGAGATAGAAGTTTTAAATAGTATTGGAATTATCCATTTTAAAACAAAAAATTATGAAGAGGCCATCACCATCTTCAATGAAGCACTGGAATTCATCGAGAATATTCCCCATGTGAATCAAGAAGGTACAATTGTCGTGAAGATCATTCATGGATTAGCACTGACTTTGTCTGAACTTCATTACTATCAAGAATCGCTAAATTATACCCTTAAAGGGATCAACATTTGCAATTCGACAGAATCATTATATTTATATGCAGAACTCCATCTTTTAACTGGTAAGAATCTGATTCATCTTCAGCAACCTGACGAAGGACTGCAATATATAAATAAATCCAAGAGCATTTTAAGACTTCAAAAAAACGAAGAGACTATACAAATCGTCGACCATGAATTGGAAATCATTTTACAATGCTTGTGAACTTCAACTAATAAAAAGATAGAGATTGCTGTGAATCTCTATCTTTTATAAAATAGTTCGATTCGAAGGGAAATCTCTTTAAACTATGTTATACAACCTCGTCTTTACCAAAACATATATGGTTTAATGTTATCCTCGTCCCAACCAGCATGTACCATTCACTTCATTCTGAAATCCCTTCACTTACCAAGTGATTTTTGGGAATGCCTAATTGTTTTTAGGTCATTCTGAAAGGGCCATTCAAAATGACCTAAAAACAATGCATCACACTTCCAATCGCTATCCTATGTCAGCTATAATAGATGAATGTAACCCAACTGGAGGAAAAAAAATTGTCTAATAGAATAGGTTTAGTGCTAGACGTAGAAACAACTGGTTTACGTCCCTCTTCTGATGAAATTATCGAGCTTGCCCTTATACTGTTTACCTATAACAGCGAAACCGGGGAAATTATTAATCTTATTGATCAAGAATCATTTTTAAGGGAGCCTCTCTCCTATCAAGCAAGAATGAATTATGATCAAGCATACAGGATTCATGGAATTCCATATAGCACCGTGGAAGGAAAAAGTTTTCACGATGAAAAAATTAAATCCTTCATTGCCCGCACTGATTCGATTTTCGCACATAATGCTTCTTTCGATAGAAGTTTTCTCTACCAAATGTATCCGGAAATCAATGATCAAAAGTGGTTCTGTACGATGCGGAATGTTCCTTGGAAGCAATATGGGTTTGAGAATAGTAAACTCTTAACATTACTGCAGGCACATAATATTACCAATTTCCAAACACACAGGGCTTTAGACGATATTTCTTACCTAATGGAACTTATGAGGAAACCGGGTCCTTCAGGTCTTCCTTATTTAAGAGATGTCATTGCTAAAAATCCGATGAAGAAATATGCACCTGCTTCTCAAAAGACAAGGGTATAGCTGTTAACAACATATACAAGTGATTAACATGGTTTTGTCACTTTAAACGTTTTTTACATATTTCCCTTTCCATGGGAGCAGCAGTATATTTACGAGTGTGATTAACGGGGGCTTTTTTCACGCCTTTCTTGGAAGCGCTTGGCAAATAGGATATTAATGAAAAAACAGCGACCATCATGGGTCGCTGTTTTTTCATTGTTATACAGTTGCCTCGTTCTGTTTTTCATCTAATGCACCATTCAATCTTTTATACCGGTAAATAAAGTAAATGAGTGATAATATTAATGCTACAACAAGGAATATGGCCAATATGCTAAGATTATGCCACATGAAGCTATAATCTCCTGTTGAGATGACTGCCCGAAAAGCATTAATAGAATAAGTCATCGGTAAGAATGGTGTGAATCCTTGCAGGAAGCCAGGAACCAATTCATTTGGGAATGTTCCGCCACTGCTGGTCAGTTGAAGAATCAAAATTAATAATGCTATGAACCGGCCAGGATTATCAAAGGCTGAACCTAGGAACTGAATGATAGCCATGAATGTGCAGCTAGCAAGAATGCTTACTGCAAAAAATAGCGGCAGGCTCGTAACATGAATTCCAAGTCCTAAAATTAAAATCGAGTCAACCAATATGGCTTGACAGATTCCTATGACAGCCATGACGCTGTATTTACTAATAAACCAGCTAAATCCACTTGAAGGCTTAACAGCAGGATCTCTTAACGGGAAAATGATTGTCAGGACGATTGCCCCGATAAATAAACTCAATGAAATTAAATATGGTGCAAAACTAGTGCCATAATTCGGTACATTATTAATTGGCAATTTATCCAGTTTAACTGGGCTTGCAAACATGTCATATACTTCTTCATTGGATTTTATGTTGCCAGCTTCGTTTGCCCCATCCTTCAATTCGTCATGCAATTCTTCAGATCCATCTGAAAGTTTAGCGATTCCATCTTGTAACTTAATAGCCCCATTAGCCAGTTCTCCCATACCACTAGTAAGGCTGGATGAACCTTCTTTCAACTTATCCGTTCCTGTAACAAGACCTTTCGAGCCTTCCGAAAGCTGTGAGGTTCCACTTGATAATTGCTTTGAACCATCTTCAAGCTGATCAAGGCCGCTCACCAAGTTATTGCTGCCTTTGGTTAACTGTCCAAGCCCACTCTGTGCTGAATCTATACTGGCGCCAAAAGTTGTCAATCCAGACACCAATTGACCTTGACCATTTTTCAGTTCATTCGCTCCATTGGCAAGTTTATCCTGAGCTTGCTTCAATTGAGTAAAACCACCGCTTAGCGCACTTGTGCCTTCACCTACCTGATTTGCGCCATCACTAAGACTGTTTGAGCCTTTTGCAATATCAGATGCACTGGCTGATAGTTTTCCCACTCCTTCAGAAACACCTTTACTACCTTCACTGATGCGGGATAGAGAAGCAACCACTCCATCCAAACGCGCTTTCTCGGCTGGATCATCCGTAGCTTCTGATTGTTGTTTCAATCCGGAAATAACTTCTTCCAAACCTGCTGAGACTTCAGATGCCCCCGCTTTCGCTTCGCTCGATGCTGCACTCCATTCAGATAATGCACCTGACAGCTGATCAGCACCTGCAGCTACGCCATTTGCCCCCGCTGTCAAAGCGGGCAGCTTTTCTTCTATTTGATTGAAGCCCTCTAGTGACTGTTGCAGTCCAGAAGCCAATTCACCGGTTCCCGCTTCAGATTTCTTGGCCCCTTGCAAAAGCTCGGATTGGCCATCTTTCATTTGTCCAACACCTGAGCTAAACTGTTGTAACCCTTGATTGAGCTCTTTTGATCCTGCAGCTGCCGAACCGACCCCATTCGAAAAGGTTAATGATTTTTCAGCTAGTTTTTCCAGGTTTTCATGGATCTCCACGGAGCCTGAATGAACGGAATCAATCCCTTCATCCACTTTTTTGGAACCTTCTTTAGCTGAGTTGATCCCATCACCAAGTTCGCTTGTTCCGTTCTTCACTGTATCTGTTCCATCTTTCAATTCTCCAGCTCCATCACTGGCACTTTTGAGTCCGTCAGCCACTTCGTTCAAATTGTCGAACATTGACTCCGCATAGGTTTTCGTAACGGCAGACGAAACTTCCCCTTTGATTCTCTCTGAAGCTGCGTCACCTATTTTAGTAGATATATAGTTGAACCCTTCATTAGACGTGTAAATTAAATCAAGTTTTTGCGGATTGTCCTCCTGTAAGGTCGTTGCATTTTTCGAAAAGTTTTTCGGGATTTCTATTTTCATGTAATAATCTTGATTTTCCAGACCTTCATTGGCTTCTTTTTGACTGACGAAATGCCAATCGAAATCCTTTTTGTCCTTTAACTCTTTGACTAAATCTTTTCCTATTGTTAGTTCCGAATCATTGAACTCGGCTCCCTCATCCATATTGACAATGGCAACAGGCAATTGGTCCACCTTACCATATGGATCCCAAAATGCCCAAAGAAACGTACCGCTGTATAATAAGGGGATCATTATGATCCCTATTATAGAAATGAGTATCATAGGATGTTTTAGTATGGCTAAAAATTCACCCTTAAAAGATTTTAACACGCCTAACAATTCCTCCTTTACGACGAATATGCCGTTTAATTTATCTATTTCAGTGATAAATGGATTGAAGAATACATAATTAAATCATTTGCTTCTGCAATATATATTTAATGATTTTATCTTCACCATTAATATATATAACTTTCAAAACAAATAATGACTATTTTGTTCATTCGGTCATTATCACGAAAATAATATAACACTTATATATTCTTTTATCAATATTTTTTCACTGTCCCGCATCCTATATTTACTATTTTATATTCTATTCACATTGTATTTTTTTAAGAGAAGAGACTTTTATCATCAACTGAAAAAATCAGCCCTGTTATCATGCAAAAAAGAGCATCCATTATGGATACCCTTTTTTACGTGAAAATAAACTATATTTGCATAATTAATTGAAGCGCTTTCATATCATTTGGATATAATGCCTTTTAATTTTTCCGCCTGCCCGGTCAATGTCTCTAAAGATTCATGATATTCTCTTTCTAATTGTTTGATGATGCCGGCAGCGGTATCTATTTTTTTTATTGCCCCTACACCATGACCTGCCGACCAAATATCCCGCCACGCTTTAGACTCAGATGACTTCGACATGCTGTCAAAATCGACCTTATCTTTTTTTGCTAATTGATCTGGGTCCATGCCTTCCTTTCTGATGCTCGGTTTCAGCATATTACAATTAACGCCGGAAAATGCATCAGTCAAGATGATGTCATCATGATCAGAATCGACAAGCATTTCACGATATTCATCATTTGCCCTGCTCTCTTTTGCCACGATAAAACGTGTACCCATATAAGCAAGATCTGCTCCCGCAGCCTGAGCTGCCAAGATACTGTGACCAGTACTAATGGACCCGGCAAGCAAAATGATTCCGTCCCAGAACGTCCTTACGCTGTCAACGAAAGCAAAACTATTTATCTCACCCGCATGACCACCGGCTCCAGAAGCAACTAAGATCAATCCGTCCACACCTGACTCAGCAGCTTTTTTTGCAAATTCCACACTGCTTACATCTGAAAAGACCAAACCACCATAGCTATGTACGACATCCACTACGTGTTTTGGTGAACCTAATGAAGTAATGATGACGGGAGGCTGATGCTTTTTGACCAGTTCCAGCTCTTCTTCAAGACGGCTATAAGTACGGTGGACAACCATATTCATTGCCCATGGAGCAATCTTGCTGTCTGGTTTTTTAACCCTTGCAGCAATCAGTGTGTCGTTTATGTCACCCATCCATTGATCCAGTACCTCTATCGGCCGCGCATTCGGAGCTGGAAATGAGCCAATCACCCCATTTAAACAGCATTCTTTCACTAACTCAGGACCAGATATTAAAAACATGGGTGCTGAGATAACTGGTAAAGATAATTGATTCCACCAATGTTCAGGCAAACTTCTTCTCATCTATGAAACCTCCCACTTTTAATACATTACCAAAATATAACACTACTAGATTATCTTACTTCTAAAATACACAATTTTCAAGAAATTAATTCAGGAGCTAATTTTCATATCGTTCAGGCCATTTCAATAAAAAACACCCCGTAAATGTTAGTTTGGTGTCTAACATTTACGGGGCAGTTCAAAAACGTCCCATATACAGTTTCGATTTAGTTTGAAAGCACCCATTTACGAATGGCTTTGGCCACACCGTCTTCTTCGTTTGTTGCTGTAACCCAATCTGCTTTTTCTTTCACAATTTCTTGGGCATTTCCCATTGCAACTCCCACTTTTGCTTCAGAAATCATGGCAAGGTCATTAAGGCTGTCTCCTACCGCCATAACATTATCCATAGTAATATCGAGCAATGAACAAACAAGCTCTATAGCTTTCGCTTTATTAACGCCCATGGCATTCACTTCAATATTCGTTGGACTTGAATTGCTTATTTCAAAGTTTCCTTTTGATATCAATTCATCCATGATGATTTGGCGGGTGGCTTCATCATTTGTATCAAAACCGAATTTAAGCCATTGCGAATCATGGATTTTTTCAGGCATTTCAGCCCTGTAAATTTTATCGCAACTTATTGCCCAAAAATGTGTGCCATGTTTTTGGCTTAATTCCCACATCCATTGTATGGACTCACTATCAACGGTATTCCTTTCCACCAGTTTTCCTTGATTATCGTAAATTTCACTTCCGTTTACCGTTATGAGGTATGAGCGGAGTTCCATTGACTTTGCGAAATCACTGCATGTCGCATAGGATCTTCCTGTGCTCAATACAACAAAAATCCCTTGATTTTCAGCTTCTTTAATCGCTTTCCGGTTTTCTTCAGAAATCGCTCCCGCGATATTCAGAAGCGTGCCATCCATGTCAAGTGCAACTAATTTAATATCTGGTTTCTTCATCTCATTCACCCTTCCTTAATCCTTCTTTATGTATCTAAGTCCATGATAGCTTATTTTGCTTACGTAAGGAAAGAACGTGAAGAATTGAACAGAGATTCCTATGAAGGAAGGTTATGCTTTCTCCATTTTCAAATGAGATATCAGACCTTGATGTTTTTGGATCTGAAAAAGGTCACAAAAATTTTTGTGACCTTTTTCATCAGGTTCCACTGATACTAATCAATCATATATATCCTAATCCGAACACTTTATATTTTACCAGTCAATCACCTGCTACTCCCTTTCCTTTTCCTTTTCAATCTGACCTTCCCATTTTGGGACACCATCATTTTCATCAAATTCTATAATGACATCCGTTACTCCTCTTTCCTTGAATATCTCATCAAACAGCCGGTCTTTAATGTCATCAGCCTGGGCAATTGAAATATTGGGATCAAGTTCCACTTCAAGTTCTACATGAAAGTCTTCCCCTTCTTTTAATACTGCCAGTTTCTGTATATCTCTTACATCTGGGTCATCCATGACCAAAGTTCCAATCTTTTGACGCATTTCTATATCCGCTTCCCCAAGAGCACCCGCAGCATTGTCAAGGAACACCCTTCCAACTACATAGAACATACCGAGACCAATCATGACAGAAGCAACACCTTCCGCTTGAATGAAGGGCGTAAAGTTTGCTAATAAAATGGCAATTATCGCAAGCACCCCACCCCCAGTTGCCACCATATCTTCCATGAATACTAATTTCGTAGCTGGTTTTGCCCGTTTTAAACCATTAAAACTCTTAAAGATGACGGCTACTCCTTTTGCTTCAATTCCAGTCTCATGTAACACTTCTTTCATAGCTTTAAATAAAACATATGATTCCAACACAACCGCTAAGGAAAGGATGGACAAATTAATAATGATTCCAGTTGATTCTACAGGGTGGAATATGTGATGAAACCCTTCTTTAATCGTTTCATAAGACATGATCCCGACAACCAATACCGCACCTAATAATACGAGGTTTACTAAACGCCCAAAGCCATCGGGGAATCGATCAGTTGGTGACTTTTTACTTAGTGCTGAACCAATGAAGACGAAAAACTGATTCGCAGCATCACCCAAAGTATGTAATGTTTCAGCAAACATAGCGACATTCCCTGTCATGAAATAAGCAATCCCCTTAAGTACTGCGACGATACTATTCACACAGGCAGCAATGAACGCCGATTTATTTCCTTGTTTTAATAACTGAAATAACTCTTTCAAATAAAAGCCCCCCCTTATCTTTATAATTATCTTAATGTATTATCCCCAACACTGGAATATATGAAACCACAAAAGGGAAAAACCCCGAACGATACGAATGGAGAATGATCTGGCATTACTTTGGTGTTTACATGTTGTACCTACCACACACGAATATATTCCAGATCACAAAAACCTATTTGAAACTGATTAATGCAATGAGATATGCATACAAAAAAGGGAGTCAGCAGCGGCTTACTCCCTTTTTTGTATAACTTCATGCATTTTAAGCGTCCATCCCCTTTTTCACTAACTTGGATGGATTATTTACTTTATATCGTATTTCTTTATTGTATTTTTTATCGACCACTTTTCCATCAAATTCGATTTCGTCCCCTTCTTCGAGCTCAGCTTTTTTTAATGTCTTGCTATATCCACACCATGCATCACCGATTGTAAGTTCAGGTTCCGTTGTCACTTTGACATTCTCCAAGAGTATGACTTCATCTTCTTCACCAGTGAAATGGTTCATTTTCGCCGTGAACTCCTTGACGGTTGCGGTGAAATGAACTTTTTCTCCAGGTAACTCCAATTTAGGTTTTGCTGTGGTCCTTTTACTTTTGGTTTTTGCCTTTTTTGGTTCTTCACTTAGCTGATCGGAAGTTTCCGTTATTGGAGCATCTATTACCTGTTCCTTTTCACTTGGTACTGCGGATGTCTCGGAAACCGGTCCACTCAACAACTCTTTTCCGAAACTGGAACTTTGCATTTCCTTTAAATAGGAAGGGTGAATGCAACTAAGCTTACCATTTTCAAATTCAACGACTACCGTGTCTAGACCGTTGCCATATTGTTCATACCCTGCTAATTTGACTTTTCCTTGAAAGCTACCGCTTTTATATAATAGTTCCCTTTTTACCGAACGGGCAGTGAATAATTTCCATTCCAATCCTTTAGCGATATAGTCCGTATCATCTAAAAAAGGGATATACTCTCCTTTTGGTGCGATATAATGAATCAAATCTTCAGCTGGAGTTTCAGCCACAGTAACCACTCCTAATCTTTTCTATAGATTATATTCTAGCAAAGGATTTCAAAGTTGCAAATGAATGAGTATCATAATCACCGTCTGCACTAAAAATCAGCCAGAAATGAAGTGATAGAAAACCGTTTATATCCAAATTTCCAACAAGTTTTTCTTCGGTATAATTACCATCCTTTTGGACCTATCAATAAAGTAGGGAAACCACTCTCGTGTCTTTCCCCTTATCAAACCGTACGTGCCCTATTAAGGCATACGGCTTACCCATATGTTATAAGTGTTTATCAAGAGGATGCGTTCCAGGCATTTTGCAACTTTTGGAGTCGGTGAGGAGTATAATATTTCTCACCTTTTACTTTTATTCGCTTAATTTCATTTTGCACTTTACGTTTAGATTTACTTATCATCTCATTTAGGTATTGCTCTTTTGTGTATCCATAGACTTTATTTAAGTAAAGCCAGTAAGAAGGAATCAATTGAATCTTCAAGAAGAACGAGTTGTTCCATAAATTACGCATCTTTAACTCTTTCCTTTGTGACGGATGTTTATGGATAAAGGCCACCCTCAATCTCTTCCTTGTATATCCATCTATGTCAGACAGTGTTCTATGAACCCATCTCGGTAGACAATGGTTGGGGCTTCCTAATTCTGTATTTGCTTTTATGGCTTCAACCACTGTCACATAGTAGTTGCCCTTTCCTCTTATGATTGGATTCACACGATCTATCCACTCATCTTTACTTAGAGTGAACGTTTTCCTCGTTTTTTTCTTAATCTATAGTCGAAAATCCTTTATAGGTTCTTTCTTTGGCGTCACATGAAAAACCGACTTTTTGTCTTTCCTTCCTTCTCTCCAGTGATGAAACGTAAATCCCAGAAAATCAAGGTTATCCTTTTGAAAGTTGATGACTTTCGTCTTTTCCTTTGAAACTTCTAACCCTAGTTCTTTTAGCTTTTCTTTTGTGATATAGGCTGCTTCTTTGATATGCTTCTGATTTGGCAAAAAGTAGAAAGTCATCCGCATAACGAACAAAGCGTATTCCATGCAAATCCCATTCCCAATCCATTTCATTAGATACACGTTGGCAAGTAACGGAGAAATGACCCCTCCTTGGGAATGGACTTTCACCATCTGGGATTCAATTTCTTCCTTCTTTTTCCAGTCGATTCATCGAAATGACGTCTCTGTCGAATAAAGAAAAAATGAGGGACGCTGACAGTGTCAGCATCCCTTACGACTGCCCGTCGCACAAAAAGCTGCCCACTAAGAGCAGCATTTTATTAGAATAGTCAATCTTTTCTTTCTATAATTACACAAAATCGACTACATCCGTTACCCTTCCTTAACGTGAATTTTTTTTAGTGTTGCTTCTTGTTCAGGAGTTATTACCTTTTTCTTATGATAAAACAGAAAGTATGACCCAATTACTAGAATCGTGAGAAGGGTTGTAAGAAAGAATTGCAATCTCATGGAATCAATAAACGCCTGAGCAACAAATATAATAAATAATACGGCAATAGTCGCGTAGGTTAAATAAGGGAATAGCCACATTTTCACTTTGAGTGTTCCGGGATTTTCTTTTTCCGTCTTTTTCCGTAAATATAGATGAGAAAAGGCGATAAAGATATACATGATCATAGTGACTCCTCCAGAGCTGTTTGCGAGAAAAGCAAACAATTTATCAGGAGATACAAATTTAAATGTCGTGCACACATAAGCAAAGAAAACACTTGCCATTAACGCCCAAATCGGGATTCCCCTCTTATTCACACGAGAAAGGATTTTCGGTGCATCACCTTTTTTTGATAAAGAATATAACATACGAGAGCTTGTATATAACCCTGAATTCAAAACAGAAAGCAATGAAGTGAAGATTACGATATTCATGACTTGACCCGCTGCTGGGAGACCTGCCATATCAAATACGGTGGCATAGGGGGTTTTTAGTAAATCTTCAGCCCCCTGGGGGATTACGAGAACCAACACGGTCACTGAACCAACAAAGAAAAGAAGGAGACGCCATACAACACTGTTTATGGCTATAATAATATTTTTTTCAGGGTTTTCAGACTCTCCTGCAGCAATGGCAGCTACCTCACTTCCCGATAAAGAGAAAGTAATGAATATCACACTAAGGAGGACAGGCAGAAAACCTTTTGGAAAAAATCCTCCATCCCCAGTAATGTTTGAAAGGCCTGGTGAATCAAATCCCGGAACAAATCCAAAAATCATGGCGGCACCCAGGAAGAGGAATATTACAATGGCAGCCACTTTCATGAAAGCTAGCCAGTATTCAAATTCCCCGTAAGCTTTTACTGAATAGATATTAGTAATCGTCATTAATATAGGGAAAGATAGACTAGCAGCCCACATAGGTATACCAGGAAACCAATCATGAATCATAGTACCCAATAACGTAGTTTCAATAGCAATGATGATAACCCAGTTGAACCAGTATAACCAGCCGATCGTGTATCCGGCCCAGGGACCAAATGCTTGATGCGCATATGTTGAAAAGGATCCACTATCAGGATTTACTACAGCCATTTCACCCAGCATGCGCATTATAAGCACTATCATCAATCCTGCGATTATATACGATAAAATAGCACCAGGTCCTGCTGAATCTATTATTGTTCCGCTTCCGATAAATAGTCCTGCCCCAATTACCCCGCCAATAGAAATCATTGTGACATGCCTGGTCTTGAGACCATGTTTCAATTCATTTGTTTGAAGTGCCACTATCGTCACCTTCCTTTAATACTGTCTATTTACCGTTTTGTAAGCAGTAAACCACTGCCCATGGGTACCCTAGTAGAAATCTCTCATTCAAAAAATGTTACAGTCTTATCCCGTTTCATCATTAGTTTTAATAAGGCCAAATTCACAATCGATATATGTATATTGCACAGCATATACTCTATTAACTGTATCCGCTTTCTTTTTATATTTTATACTCCTTCTTTACTACCATCAGCCCCTCAACGAAATACACGGAAAGTATAATGTTCCTGGGTGATTTTGCACTTTTTGCTTTTTGTTGAGTGAAGTCCTTTTATGTAAAAATATAGTTAGCCAGCTCTATTATTCCTTCCTATCTCTTCTTTTTTTTATAAAGGCACCCTTTCTCACTAAAATTTTATACTTATATAAATAAAAGCAATATCCATGCCAAAAAAAGGATAGTCATTTTAGTAGGGTTTAACGCTTTTATAAATTTAAAACGATTCGATACTGAATCATAAATTCAATTTTCGATTCACATATTAATTATTGACCCTTTTTGATTCACAATCGAATTAAAAAATGACAATTTAATTGTTTTCTTTTAAAATTCGACACACATATATACTGAAAAATAACAGGGATAAAAAAAAGATGCTAAAATCCAAATTATGATTTCTTGGCATCTTCCAAATAGATTTATTTCACTGAGAATGATTTTATGTAATATACCGGCAAACCCGGAATGCCCTTCCGCTATTAATCAAAGATCTATGTACAAGCGTCGAAAATATCGGTATGTATATAATGCTGTATGTAAAGTCACTATATGATATGTATTAACCCCTAATAAATTCAGTTCTGAACATTGGGGAAATGGATGCTGAATGTGGTTAAATTTTCATTAGAGACACAATTCATATACCCATCATTCCTTTCAATGATCTTTTTACATACATATAATCCAATTCCCGTTCCTAACTCTTTTGTTGTGACAAAGGGCTCAAAAATTGATTCGATCAATTCACTGGCAATGGCCGGTCCATTATTAGAAATTCGAATTATTTTCTCATTCGCCTCAATTAAAGAGTCTATCTTCAAAATTCTAGGGTGTTCCTTATCCTTTAATGCATCAATGGAATTTATAAAAAGATTCAAGAACACTTGTTTCAACCCATCCTTGTTCGCTGTCATGACTAAGTTTGGATAAATATCTAATTCCACGTTTACGCTGGCATCCACAATATTCGCGTATGTCAGTTCTTGTATTTCTTCAATTAACTTTAACACGGAAATTTCTTCTCGTTGTTCCTCATTAAAATCAGATTTAGAGGTGTGCAGGAATTGGGTTATCCTGAAATTCAACTGATTTAATTCATAATCAATGATATCCAAATACTTTAAGCCTGGATTCTCCCTCTTCAATAATTTATTGAACCCCATGATAGCTGTAAGCGGGTTTCGGAACTCATGTACAAAGCTTGATGATATCTGTCCCAGTACCGCTAATTTATCTTTATGGTTTTCACTGATATAAGACTTTTTTTCCTCAATCACTTCATTTGTAAGATTCGTATATCTCGTTACGGCATGATAACTGAACGTATCAAAGTGCAAATTGATATCATTAATGAATTTCTGCATATAATAAATGGGGATATTGGCACCAAAAACATTCCTGATTATGATATTTCGCCCTAAATTAATATTATAAAGAAAATCCCCGATGTTGATATTAGCTTCAAGGCGTTCTTTCGCAACCTGGTAAGCTAATTTAATCAACACATCTTCAAACAATTCCTCCTTAAACGTTTGGATGACCAGCGAGTACATGCCATATCCATTTTCTTTAATTCTTTCTTTGTAGGGGTCTATTTCATCGATTTTAATGGTCTTGTTCCATTCATTTAAAAACAAAGATTCATTTTCTTCCAGATATTGAATCAATACATTTTTATACTTCATATGTTCAAATGACAATTCCATACTTTTGACCACCACATCCCCTTGCGGAATTTTAGATACTATATCAATAACATCATTCTATATGAGATTTTGATTTTCTGCACTTCATAAATTATTGTTTTTGAGGTTGAAATGTAGCTTGTTTTGGTAGTGCTTGCGATAACAAAGAACCAACAAATCAGGCGGGGATCAGAAATGGCAATAAAAGGAAACCGCTTCATTCCCGCTTTTTATATCCTATGAAACTCTTACTTTTGAAAGGCGATTCCATATTTTTTCATTTTTCTATAAAGTGTATTTCGGCCGATGTCAAGTTGTTTTGCGGCGGTACTAATATTTCCATTTGTTCTTTCCAACGCTTTTCTAATAAGTTGGGTTTCATGTTCTTGAAAGTTTCTTGGTCCCCGATCGGCATCTGCCCTTTCTTCCAGTGTAGTTGAAACAGGGCAAAGTGCCCTAAGCATGCCCCTTGTAATCGGGCCATTATCAGCTAGGAATACTGCCTGCCCGAGCACGTTTTGTAATTCGCGGAAATTTCCTGGCCAAGAATATTCCAAAATGAATGATTTAGCATCGTCCGTTAGTTCGGTATATTCATTCTTATAAGGTATTTCAGCTAAAATATATTCTGCTAACAGTAATAAATCTTTACGACTCCTTAAATTTGGAAGTTTTAAAGATAATCCACACAGTCGGAAAAATAGATCGGCACGGAATTCTCCCGCTTCCATTTCTTTTTGTAAGTCTTTGTTGGTGGCGGCGATGATCCTTACATTGATTGGAATGGAAGCATGTCCGCCGACACGCGTCACACATCGTTCCTGAAGCACGCGAAGCAGAGTCGCTTGAGCTGAAAGCGGCATGTCCCCGATTTCATCCAAAAATAGGGTTCCGCCATCAGCAGCTTCGAATTTCCCCTTATGTCCGCCGCTTTTTGCGCCAGTATAGGCACCCTTTTCATACCCGAATAACTCACTTTCCAATAAGTTTTCGGGTATTGCGCTGCAGTTGATCGCGATGAACGGTTTATCACTTCTTAAGCTAACCCCATGAATGGATTGAGCGAACAGCTCTTTTCCCGTTCCACTTTCTCCTGTAATTAGCAGGCTGATATCAAGCATTGCAGCTCTTTTAGCAATGGATATGGTTTGATTCATTTGTGGATCATTACTGATCATATCGGTAAATTGATATCGATTAGTTAAACCATCATTTAATTTTTGTTTTTTTAACCGTAGGATCACGGAGGATTGATGTTCTATGTTTTCACCAAGGGTTTGAACTGCGAATTCCTGGTCTTTTATTGAAATCCTTTTTCCTAAAACAAGTGGGTCTAATCCTGATATTATATTCGATATGGGTTTTTTCAATGTGCCAATAATATTTGACGCCGCAATATTGAGATTTGTAACTTTGCCCTCTTTATCAATGGTAATTAGAGGATCAGGGTATTGATCATATATAAAATAAAGGTTTTTCTCCCTTTTCTGAGTATGGGACAATTGGAGTGCCTGTTTGATACTATCAGCCACCCTCTGAACTAAACTAATGGAAAAAGGATGATAATTCTGTTGATGACTGCTTAAGTTCAAAACACCTAGTAGATGCCCATCAGGGTGATAAATGGGGGAAGCGGCACAAGTAAGGAAATGGTTATCCTGATGAAAGTGTTGATTGCCGTGAATCAATACAGGTTTTTTCTCTACTATGGCCGTTCCGATTGCATTTGTCCCTTTTGATTCCTCTAGCCAATTGGCCCCTTTTCTGAGGGAAACATTATCTGCATGCCGTATGAAAGCTGGATCGCCAACTGTTTCAATGATATATCCTTCAGGAGCAGCAAGTAATAAAATCGACTCCATGCCATTGATCGAACTATAAACTTCTTCTAAAAGGGGGGAAGAATGGTACAGGAGTTCTGCGTATTGATCGTGATATTCAGCCAACTCAAATTCGCCAAGCATATCTTCCTTATCCATCATGCTTGGCTGAAGTCCTTTTGAATGGCACCGCTTCCATGATTCTTGAATAAATGCCGGAATGGTTTCTTTACCTGCGTTAATATTAACAGACATTGAATAAGTCCTCCCATATGTAAAATCCAATAAACGGCAACGGTTATTTTGATTCAATTTTTCATTAAGGTCACTATAAGCTCTCTTCAGTTTCAGAGCATTAAAGGTTCATCCATATAATTTAATCATAACAGAAAATTCAGATATTAACCAAAGTGAAAACTGAGTTATACCAAATATTATACTTTTTTGTTCCAAAATGGAACACATAACTTTTCCATTTTGGAACAGTTATATGCCTTCCTTCGCTCCACTTCGATTGATTTCATTGTTTTTTTGTTATTGGCATATGACTTGCATAATTACAAGACGAGAAATTTATTCCTTTTTGATGAGGAGGGAAAGAATTCCAAAAAATCGAGAACCTTAGATTCCAATGACTAAAGAAATTCATGCATGCCACAGATAGCCAAAGATAAATTGAAGACATAAACATATGCCTGATCCTTATACTTAGGGAACGCCATGTCCAAACAGATTTACATGATCGAACTTTACTTTGAAAAGGGGTATTATACATGGAACAAACTATTAAACTTAATCCGCGAGTGCAAGATTTCTTAAAAGGCACTAAAAAGCTTTTGATTAATGGGGAATTGGTGGAAGCTGCTTCAGGAAAAACCTTTAAGACCCTCGATCCTTCAAACGGCAAGGTTCTGGCCATTGTGAGTGAAGCAGGACCAGAAGATGTAGATAAAGCCGTCCAATCAGCCCGTAAGGCTTTCGACAACGGTCCTTGGAAAAAAATGAGTGCATCAGAACGCAGTCGCCTCATTTATAAATTAGCGGATCTTATGGAGGATCATAAAGAGGCGTTAGCACAATTAGATACCCTGGATAATGGTAAGCCAATTGGCGAAACCACAAATGCAGACGTCCCACTTGCAATCGATCACTTTCGTTATTACGCTGGATGGACCACTAAAATAGTAGGTCAAACAATACCTGTTGCAGGGAATTACTTTAATTATACCCGTCATGAAGCAGTTGGAGTGGTAGGACAGATCATCCCTTGGAATTTCCCTCTACTTATGGCCGCATGGAAATTAGGTGCAGCCCTTGCAACCGGATGTACGATCGTTTTAAAACCAGCGGAGCAAACGCCGCTTTCAGCATTATATTTAGGGCAATTGGCGCTTGAAGCAGGTTTTCCTCCTGGCGTACTTAATGTGATACCTGGATTTGGTGAGACAGCAGGGTCACCGCTTGTAGACCATCCTGATGTCGATAAAATTGCGTTTACAGGTTCAACCTCAGTAGGGAAAATGATCATGCGCCAAGCATCGGGTACCGTGAAAAAAATCTCGTTGGAATTAGGCGGGAAATCACCTAATATCATTTTACCGGATGCAGATATGAGTAAAGCCATTCCTGGTGCTTTAATGGGCATCATGTTTAATCAAGGACAAGTTTGCTGTGCCGGTTCCCGCCTGTATATTCAGAAGAAATCCTATGATAACGTAGTAGCTGACTTAGTGTCCCACGCAAAAAATATTAAACAAGGGGCCGGTCTTGATCCATCTACCCAGATAGGGCCTTTGGTATCCAGTGAACAATTGGAAAGAGTGGGCAGTTATATCGAAAAAGGGAAGTCTGAAGGAGCTGAAGTGGTTACAGGGGGCAATTACGGACAAGGAGAGGGTTATTTTGTAGCACCTACAATATTTGCTGGTGTTGAAGATGATATGACAATCGCTAAAGAAGAAATTTTCGGTCCTGTTGTAGCTGCCATGCCTTTTGACGATTTGGACGATGTGATAAACCGTGCAAATAACTCTGAATACGGATTGGCTGCTGGTTTATGGACACAAGATGTAAAAAAAGCCCATTATGTGGCTAATGAATTAAAAGCAGGTACAGTATGGGTAAACTGCTATAACGCCTTTGATGCAGCATCTCCATTTGGTGGTTATAAACAAAGTGGAATCGGTCGGGAAATGGGCAGTTATGCATTGGATAATTATACGGAAGTTAAAAGTGTATGGATTAACTTAAACTAATAAATACGCACTATATAAAACAGGGATCAATTGACCCAGATAGATATAGTAATCTGAATGCAGCTGGAATTTTTAAGATTAATCATATTCTTTTCATGGATTAAGACAAAAGAGCATATCATCGTTTCCTTAAATAGTTGCAAAAGGGTGTACCAAAGTCCTGACTTTGGTACACCCTTTCCTTGTTTTGGTAACTTATATCAATTCGGGCTTAGACAAAAAGATGAGACCTTTCATTTACGAAAGGTCTCTTGGTCCCCATTATCCATTACGTTCAATTTGCATTTTATCGCTGTTTGCTTTCTCTTTTTCTATCTTTTGCTGTCTTGAAGTCCCAGCAACCAGGATTCCAATCACGACAATTGCTTCAAATCCATATTTGATGAAGGGATTTACAAAGTAGTCGTGCATGAACGGTTCAGCTACAATCATTTTAGAAGCTGTCCAGCCTAGAATTCCCGCACCAATTATTATGATGAATTGGAAGCGTTCAATCAGTTTCAAGATCAAAGTGCTTCCATACATCACTACTGGAATGGATACAAGTAAACCGATTACCACTAAAGTGAAGTTACCATGAGAAGCTCCTGCAACCGCTAGGACATTATCCAATCCCATCAAAGCATCTGCAATAATAATGGTTTTTATGGCAGCCCACATGGAGTCTGCAGGCTTCAAATCGTGTTCTTCTTCATCGATAAGGAGCTTATAAGCGATCCATACCAGAAGTAATCCCCCTATTAAATGCAGTCCAGGCACCTTTAAGATTACGACAACCAGCAGCGTTGCAATGATCCTTATCACGATTGCCCCGACTGCTCCCCATATTATCACCTTTTTTTGCTGATCTTTTGGAAGCTTTCTTGCAGCCAATCCAATAAGGATCGCATTATCACCAGCAAGAACCAAATCTATCATAATGATCGCTAAAAGTCCTGAAATAAATTCACCTGATAAAAAATCCAATACATTTTCCTCCTTTATACAAAAATAAAGAGACCTCTGCCATAAATGGCAAAGGTCTCGCTAAGCACTAAATGAATTAGGCCAATAAAGCCGGTGGAATTCCCACGTAATGACGACTTTATTTCAGGTTATACCTGACGCTACTCCCCTTCACGGGAATAAAGTATATGTAATTCTTTTGATATCTTTCCATTAGGAAACTACCAATAAAATTTATCACTAATCAATTATACCAAAAATACAAATAAAATAAAGTAAAAAATAAGGAATGTTAGTGCACATTCATTTTGGAAAACATATGTTCATTTCACTTTTACTGATCTTTCAAGTGCAAACATTCACCGCTGACGGGCTATAATATAAGAGATTGGAAGGTTATTCATCAACTTTACCTACCCAACAACTATAATTTCAGTCCATCACCCCTTCCAAATATCGACATAATTCGTTTCCTAGGTTCGTGATATCGCTCAAATCCTTCCCCCATAGATATTGATTACTTAAGGTGGCCTCTATCAATTGTCTAAGTAAAATTTCTCCCATCACATAGCGAACCAAAGCTTTTACCTATATAATTCCCTTCACTTCTTGAACCTTATAAAATCGAATCTGGCCCGAAAAACCTCGTCTGATACAGTCAGGCCTGCAATTTCGCCTGTGTTGCCACAGTATTCGCCTAGGACAATTTTGTTCATAGTAACCTCAAGGGTTTACAGTCCAATTCTTACAACTTTATTATCATTATTATTGGGTTTATCACTTTATGACGAGTGAAATTAAATATCTTATTTTATATTTGAACTAAATTTATAACGGTATTATGCGAGTATGAAACTTCAAAACTAAACGACTTTATTGTTGCTGGACCGTTTTTGCATGCTGAACTCTAATTTCTGTCCAAAAATATTGCTTTAAGGATTTGGCCTCTATACTATCATAAGTGATATGAGTTTTTACCATTATAAAAAGGAAAATTTAGGTAGTTTATTTAACCTTGCATACAAATTAACTAAAAAAGGCCACTCCCTTAGTGCTTATAGAAGTGGCTGGTACACATTATTATTTATCCAATATCTTTTATCTGTTTCATTTTAGGTACCGCTCTTTGCTTATTGCCTCGGACTCTTTATTTTGGGTTCTAATGACATAATCCACATAAGCACTATTCTTTGCTGTAAATTCAACTTCTGCACTAGATAGCATAACAGAACCGCTTAGTGATACCTCATAAAATATAGACCTTAGTAACCTTAGTACCATTTGGTATTTGTGTCTTAGCTTCAGCGATATTGAATGTTACAGATTTATCCTCATTAGCAACATCTAGTACATAAATCTTTCTAGCCTCATCATATGCTTTGTCTTGATTTTATTTTTATTTCACCTTTTTCCGAGACATCTTTAAGCTAACCAACGATGAAAACCATATTACGGAAAACGGAAGGGACTTTAAATTGATTAGCGGTTTCTGATTTTTCATCTTAGGACTTTTATTTCAAATTTTACTCTTTGCTATTAATTTGGAGAAAGTTGTATAATGTATTGTTAAATAAGTTTGAAAGGTTGTTTTGAATGAGCTATGTGAAAATTTACATCTTACTTTCCGGAATTATGATCACATGGGGATTAAACGTTTCAGTTATTAAAATTTTAGTTGCGAATACACAGCCAATAACAATAACTTCTTTGAGAATTTTTACAGCTTCCCTTGTAGTAATTCTTATCCTTATCATTCTTGGACTAATACGTCTTCCTAAAAAAAGTGAACTTTTTTACGTTTTTGGTGGAGCACTTTTGAGTGTCGTTTTTCATCATTATTTTTTAGCTGAGGGATTAACGAAAACTTCCGCGTCGAATGCTGGGCTGATTTTGGGCATGGGACCTATTTTGACTGTCATCTTGACTATGATATTCTTTCGAAAAAAGCCCACTTTAATCAGGCTTCTTGGCTTTATTTGCGGTGCGCTAGGTGTGAGTTTTACCGTCATGGCAGGAAGTGGAGGAATTCATGCTATTAATCTGGGGGATGTGGATATTTTGCTATCCATTCTTTCACAGGCGTTAAGTTTCATACTCATAAATAAAGCCTCAAAAACAATGGACCCACGATTATTAACCGGCTACATGATGCTGATCGGGTCTTTCATTCTATTTGCCATTAGCTTATGGAAGGAACCTGATGGCTTATCTTCCCTGGCAACTGCACCGCCTTCCACCTGGGGAGCGTTCTTTTTCTCAGCTATTTTGGCCACTGCCCTTGGACACATGAGCTATAATTATGCAATTGGTCAGGTAGGCGCAGCCGAATCATCCATATTTCTTAACTTAAACACCTTATTCTCTCTGTTAGGGGCAGCATTTTTTCTTAATGAAGCCATTGTGCCTGCACATTTCATTGGTCTGATCTTCATTGTTTCAGGTGTATTGCTTGGCTCCGGGGCAATGGAAATTTGGATTCTTCAAAGGAAAAATAAAGGTATATCTGCCTAGCGCAACAGCATTACCTGATTCCATATCTTTATACACTAATACTATAGTGGATCATCGAAAAAAATAAGAGATGCTAAGATACTACTACTATTTCTATTAAAACATGAATTGTAGTGTCTTAGCTTCTTAAATGCTGGTACTTTAAGGTATTTCACTATGGTACCTGCCAAACCATCCTCCATCTACAGATAATAATCAATCTTTAATATTATTTCAGCCTCATTAATTAGAGCTTCATTCATATCCGTTGGAATATAATCCGGAATGAAGGATTTTCTCTGTTTCACAATAGCTGTATACAAGAGAAACTTTAGTTTAAATAGGAATTTGTTATTTCATTAAGGTTTTACTGTTATTAAAGAGTATAGATTAGTATCAAATGAAACATCATTTTGGTACATATAATTTCTCAATATCCCTTCTTTTTTGAAACCTAAATTTGTCAACAACTTATTGGATGCTTTATTTTCAATAAAAACAATTGCTCCAATACGCGTTAGGTCAATCTCTTTAAAACCATAAGAAATCACCTCACTGGCAGCTTCTGTTGCATAACCGTTACCCCAATCACTTGGGAAAAGTGCATAGCTCAGTTCTGCTCTCTTATGTTCATGAGACCACTCTTGAAATCCAATTGTTCCAATGATGCCATCCTTCCCTTTCAATTCAATTCCCCATTTAATCCCACGTTTTTCATCGAAATTCTTTGAAAAATTCCTAATAATTTGCTTCACCTGATCTGTATTTGTTAATGGAGTTTGACCATAATACCGTAATACATCTGGATTGGAAAAACATTTTAATATATCCCATGCATCACCTTCGACCAATTCTCTCAAGACCAACCGTTCAGTTCTTAATATAGGAAACATTTCTCCACTCCTTAAAACTAGATTCCTCTTAGCCATTCAAATTAGTTTAAACTTGGATAAATCCTTGAGAAAAACCATCTTTATTTGTTTATGAACATTTATATAAATAACCGCCCCAGGCCCTTGAAATTACTTTCGATACACGTCCCTTCGCATTGCCCTACTTAGATATGCATGAATTTTTGTGCATCCCCATTTTTTTATGTCCCATTAATTTTGATCAACTACCTTTAGGCCTCCATAAATTTGTAGCGCAACACCCGCACGTACTACCCTAGCTACTGATATATCAGACTTCCATTCAAAAAAAGGTCAACCAGTATAAAAATCCGGCTAACCCTATAAAAAGAACGCAAACTTTAGCTTTATAAGGGCTTGATATCATAGTTTCCCAATCCATAAACAGATTACATGATATATAGACATTCAATGAATACATTAATTGAATATCCTCTGCCCTAATTAGGATTTGCTGTTATGTTCCACAGTTATTACGACATTTCCCTTCTTGTGTCCTTTCTCGACATATCTATGGGCTTCAACTATCTCTTCAAACGCATAATATCTGTCAATGACCACTTTTAACTTCCCCGCTTCAACAAGTTCTTTAAGTAAGTTTAGAGCTTCGGGGGTTTCAGGTGAATTCCGACTCAATATTAGCTTCTTGCCGCTTGTCAATTTAGTCCATAGCATTCGAACACCTGGTAACGGTACAGTGACATTTAGATAAGTTCCGTCCTTTTTCAGCAATTTCATACAAGCTGAAAACGAACTCTTATCTACCGCTTCAAATATAACATCATAGGTCTCATCCATTCTGGATAAATCTTCTTTAGTGTAGTCGATTACTTTATCGGCTCCCAGAGATTTTACCAATTCTAAATTTGTGGTACTGCAAACCCCTGTAACTCTTGCTCCGAGATACTTGGCAATCTGAACTGCATAACTTCCGACACTTCCTGAAGCACCATAAACAAGAACCTTTTGACCACTCTCTATGTTAGCTTTTCTAAGATAAAACAATGCTGTACGTGCCCCTATTGGAATGGCTGCGGATTCCTCAAATGATAAATTATTGGGCTTAATGGCTACTGATCCGTCTTCAGGCAGACACTTATACTCGGCATAAGCACCAAAACCCACTTGGGAAGCTGCAAATACATGGTCACCTGCTTTAAACAGCTTGACATCCTTACCTACTGACTCAACTTCCCCAGATAACTCCAAGCCTAATATGGATTTTTTTGGACGTCTTAAACCAATTATGACCCGAGCAGGCAGCCAAACAGAGAGAGGAACTTTAAAGCTACGTGACCGAATATCCCCCATTGTTACCGTTGTCGCTTTTACTTTTACCAGTATTTCATTATCTTTAGGAGTAGGTTTTTCTACCTCTTTTAGTTGAAGAACGTGGGGGGGACCGTACTTTGTGTATACAATTGCTTTCATTTACCCTCCTCCAATTCGATATATTCACTTAATATCTACGAATCGTCAAAAACTGTTCTTAAACCATCCTGCTCCGTTATTTTAATAAAGAATAACCCAAACCCTAAATTTTGGCAATCCAAACTAAAGTGAGAGCCATTTTTATAGGAATGATGTTAACAGGATTCTTGAATGTTATGCTTTGCACTTTCATTGCCTTATTCCGGATCCTATCCAAGAAGCGAGTAACTGTTGAATAATCTCTAAAGGCGTTTACAATAGCTTACTCACCTTCATTTCTCTTCATGCCTCTAATAAGTACCTCAGCCACCTCAGGACGCGTAAATTCAAGTGGCGGGATAAGTCCCTTCCGAAGCATTTCCCTGACTTTGGTCCCACTTAATATAAACCTGTCTTCATCTTTATGGGGACAGGTTTTCATGGAAGCCATGTTCAAGCATTTTTTGCAGAAAAAGCTATGTTCAAAGAACAGGGGTTTTATCCCTATTTTCAGAGGGTCAAACTGGTTAAAGATTTCTTGGGCATCATATGTGCCGTAATAGTCGCCTACACCTGCATGATCTCGGCCGACAATAAAATGTGTGCACCCATAATTCTTACGAGCAATTGCATGAAATACTGCTTCCCTTGGCCCTGCATAGCGCATTGCCGCTGGGTATATGGCAAGCAAGACCCTATCCAATGGGTAGTATCCTTTTAGTAAAGCTTGATAACTTTCCATTCGAACATCGGCAGGTATATCATCTTTTTTCGTTTCACCGACAAGAGGATGCAATAATAGTCCATCAACAGTTTCCAAAGCTGTTTTTTGCAGGTATTCATGGGCCCGGTGTACAGGGTTCCTCGTTTGAAACCCAACCACAGTATTCCAACCTAAATCCTTGAATATCTTTCTCGTTTCGGAAGGGTTCAAATGAAATTTTTCGAATGGCTCATGTGATGCCCCATTTATTAAATAAATAGGTCCTGCGACATATATATCCCCTTGTCCAAACAGCTTTTTAACCCCAGGATGGTTGGGATCTGCTGTTTTATATACGAGTTCGGCTTCCTCCCGTTTATCGTATTCAAACTTCTCTTCCACCTGAATGATACCAATAAGTTCCCCTTCATCACTGTATAAAGCAACTTCATCCCCAATGTTCAGCCGACTTGCCTCCTCCTTCGTGACAGGAAGAGTGATCGGTATCGTCCATGGTAAACCATTTGCCAGATGCATATCTTTGATGACGCTCCGGTAATCCTCTTTTCCCATGAATCCCACAAGCGGGCTGAATCCGCCGTTTGAAATCATTTCCAGATCGGAAACATTCCATTTCGAGATGCTCAGGGACGATAAGGATTTACACTTTTCCAAGTACTCTTGACGGTCAGTTCCTGATAATTCACGTTGAATCAATATCCCGCCATGTGGATCGATAATGTTCCTTTGTGCCTGCATTTATAACCCCTCAATCATTAGATTTGGTTTGTTTCATATTCTCCTTTTTCAAATTCGGACATGTACATGTTAAAGACCATTATCCTTTAAATATTTCATGACCTGCTGCACGCATTCTTCAATGGTGTAATGATTGGTTTCTATAAGAATATCTGGATTTCCAGGTTCTTCATAAGGATCCGAAACGCCTGTGAAGTGAGTGATTTCCCCATTTCTAGCTTTTTTGTACAATCCTTTTGGATCCCGTTTTTCGCAGGCTTCGATGGGACACTTTACATAAATTTCAATAAACTCATCTTGTTGTACCTTTTTTCTTACTTTCTCCCTGTCACTGGCATAAGGCGAAATGAAAGTGGCCAACACAACGATTCCGCTATCCACAAAAATTTTGGAGACTTCACCGATTCTCCTTATATTCTCTTTACGGTCATCCGAGCTGAAACCAAGGTCTTCATTCAATCCATTGCGTAGATTATCTCCATCTAAAATATATGTCGAAATTCCCATCGCATACAGTCTTCCTTCAACCATATTTGCGATGGTAGACTTACCCGACCCTGATAACCCTGTAAACCAAAGAATATAGCTTTTATGTCCGTGCAGAGTTTGCCTTAGCTCTTTCGTAATGGAAAAAGGATGTTGATGGATATTCTCTTGTTGACTCACACTATCTCCCCTTTATTCTTTATGGGACCCCTTTTTGTTGTTCCTGATGACAAAGACTAAAGAACCTGCCCACGCAATTAAAATAATCATATATATATAGGGTGTCCAATGATCATGGTTGGTCCAAGTGGCAATCAACGTCCGGGCATTCGTCAAGATGATAAAACCCCCAACAAGGACGCCCAATAAATAAGATGGCAATTTCGTAACGATCCATGCAGCAATCGGGGCAGCAATAATCCCGCCTACCATCAGGGAGATTACCCAAAACCAGTTGACTTCCTGCCAACCTAATGCAATGAGGAACCCTAAGGTTGCGGAAACAGCAATAGCAAACTCGCTTGTGTCAACGGTACCAACAACTTTTCTGGCAGGAACACCTTCTTGGGATAATAGGACAGGAGTTGTGATGGGACCCCAACCTCCCCCACCGGTTGCATCTGCGAAACCGGCTATCAATCCTAATGCTATCGATTTTTTTCTGGATAGATTAATTGATTTCTTTTCATTTATTTTCTGAGACGTTTTTAAAAAGCGAAAAAGTACATACACGCCAAGAAACAGCAAAAATATTGAAATGTATGGTTTTATCACATCTCCTGGTAAATTACTTAAAAAACACGCTCCTGCAAATGCCCCAACAGATCCTGGGATGATTAATTTGAAAAGGGCTTGACGGTCCACATTTCCGAATTTCAAATGAGAAATGCCTGATGCCGCAGTTGTCACGACTTCTGCCAAATGAACGGATGCCGAGGCCACTGCCGGTGCGATTCCGAATGTCAGCAACAATGATGTGGATGTAACCCCATATGCCATACCTAATGACCCATCGATCAGCTGAGCCAGAAATCCGATAAACGCGAATATAATGAGCTTTCTCATTTTCTCCTCCTACATGAGCATTCCCTTATTTTTATAACCTACATGTTGCCAAGTTTCTGTAACTTACCAATGAATTACGCTCGTCCAATGTCGATTATCAGTATTAAGTCTTGCTAACAAAAGCTTTTTCCAAATGGCGACAATCCCCTATTATTAAGGAAAAATGAATGATTTCTATAAGATATGCAAAGAGCTTTATGTATGTTAATTGACTTAAGAGGAAGTTGGAAAATTAATTTGGGCACTCTCGAGGTCTGGTGATGATATCCAAGCTTAAGAAGCCCCTGTTTTATAAACAAGGACCTTCACTATCCATCATGTTCATCTATTGTTTCCTAAGTTCATTTACCAATAATTGCTTCATTTTGGCATGATGTCGATTAACCACAAGCCTATTTTCCAATTTGATGCTACCTTCATGTTTTTTAGAGCCCATTTCTGTATGAATCCTATAAAGTAATAGGGGTTGAGGCACAAAGTGAAATTTGAAGTTTTGCAAGATACGCAACCATAAATCATAATCATGTGTGTATTGAAGCGTTTCATCAAAAACTCCGATGAGCTCGAAAACCTTCCTGTGAATCATGACCGAGCAGCCGTTAATAATGTTTCCTCTGATCATTGCTTTAAAAAGTTCAAGTTGATTAGACGGGTATATCCCTATTATGGGAGAAATGATCTCTCCATCATCATCCATGCAGTAATAACTGGTATAACTAAAATAGGCATTCTTCCTTTTCATTAGATCCAACTGGACTTCCGTTTTTTCTGGGTAAAAGATGTCATCAGAACTAAGCCAGCATAAATAATCACCTGTTGCTTTTTCGATGCCGGTATTCAAGGCACTGGCCGTCCCGCCATTTTCCTTTTTAATGTAAATGATTTTATCTAGAAACGGATCGATTTTTTCTGAATATAATGTAGAGCCGTCATTGACTACGATAATTTCAATATTTTTGTAGGTTTGATTGACCAAACTCTCCAAAGCTTTATCGATATATGGACAATTATAAAATGGAACAACAATCGACACTTTAGACATTTATGAACCGCCTTTCAAATAATCACCATTTATTTCATGAACATCCGGACTATCTGTTTATAAATAATGATTCATTTTCATTCTTATATTTATTCACACCTAGTAAGAAATGTACTATTCCCGATGAAGTCATCACAAATTAAAACGGCTATAAATCCGAATAGTTAGTCATACGTATATTACATGGCTATTTGTCACATCCATTCAAAATGGAAGGATCTATTGTAACTGTTTCCTTGATAAGTAGGGTCGAGCCTAAATATGAGACCTGTTGCTCCATTATTAATGAGGAGGGGAAAAATGAATATATTGTTTGTTTTTTATGTTCCAAGTGGTGGAGTGGAGACATTAAATCGACAACGATTTGCCGCTCTGAAAAAATACGGTATCGATGCTCATTTTCTTTATTATGAAAATAGAAGGAATTTCTTGAATGACCACAGTGCCCCAACATTTATTACCAACGATGATGCTGAAATCAAAAAAGTATTGGAAGATGGAGATTATTCCGCGGTTGTTGTCGTTTCAGACTTCAAAACTTTACCTAGATTCAGGTCTATGGGTTATAAAGGAAAGATGATTATAGAAATTCAGGGATACGGACCGAAAAAAGTTGCAAGAGAGGCACTAACAAATGCAATCCCACTTGTCAATTCCCATGCCGACGGATTCCTTAACCCAAAGACTCCTCACATCATGCAATTAATGGATGAACTTTACCCTTCGTTTCCAAAGTTCAGTTTTAATAATTGTTTTGATACAAGTCAATTCTCTTACAAACCTTCACCATTAGATGGCTTTAGAAAAGTGGCCTGGATAGGAAGGGTCGAAGATAATAAAAATTGGAGCGAATTTCTCAAGATAGGTTATCAACTAATTAACAATTATAATCCGAATATACAATTGCTTATGTTCGAAGATCCCACGTTAAGTGACCCTAAAGAAAGAATTAAATTCAATAAATTAATAAATCGATTAAATTTAAGTCCCAATCTCACTCTGCACTCAAATGTCCCTAATTCCGAAATGGCCGGTTTTTTCTCTGAAATTGGCGATTCCGGAGGCTTTTTATGTTCTACTTCAAAAGTGGAAGGAGCCCCTTACGCACTTCTTGAAGCAATGAGTTGTAGATGCCCTGTGCTGACGACGGATTCCGACGGTGTAAGAAGCTCAATCATTCATAATCAAACAGGAAAGTTTTACTCTTTAGGAAACATTGATAATGCAATTAAAGAGGCAAAGGAATTAATGGATAACCAGACCATAAGGGAAAGTATACGGTCAAATGCCCTAGAACACGTCAAAACCCATTTTAGTCCTGATTTGTACGCTCAAAATTTCATCAAAATGCTGGAATCCTTAGGAATAAACCCATAGTGATAAGAAACAGCCGGAATTTTTCATTCCGGCTGTTTCTTATTTTATAGGGAATAGTCCACCTAGGAACCTAGTTTAAGGCGCTCTGTTCTAGTTTGAACTTTTCTAATTGCTTTTGCTCATCTACCGTAAGTGATTTAAGTTTTTTATAAAGAAGTTCCTTAGCAAGATTATAGAGTTCCATATCCATTGCGTTATATTTTTTAATCAAATTTATTATGTCCGATGGCACTTCCTCTTTTGCCAAACGGTTTTTTGTAATATTTTTTCTAGTGTAATGGATATCTCCCCATGCATATTCCTTTTTTAGGCAAAAAAGTGTTTCATTGAACAACTCAGTGACACCAACCACTGAAAATGTCTTTAGATTTTCTTTGGCTTTTTTAATATCTGGATAATCTGGATCACCACTTACTAACATGGTTTGTAAATTTTGGGCTTCGGGATCCCTTAATACAAATTCCTCTAGGGTCATTTCTCTAACTCTCTCATATCCTGGTTGATTTTTCAAAAAGAAATATAAGGATATAACACGGTCTACTGGATCACGTAACATCGTAAAGTAATTGGAGGGTTTTGAAAAATGCTGATGTATTCCATAATAGTAATGCCCCGCTACAGCTTTGATTTTTTTCTTTTCCTCTTCCTCTAATTGATCAACTTTTTTAATCTTATATTCGTAAGAATCATGATCGAATATTTCATTAACTTCATATTGTTTTCTCAAGATTTCACTTAAGGTCGTTCCCCCTGTTTTGGGGACATGCATAAATATATCGAGAAGTTCTTCAGACATAATGATTTCCTCCATTTCTTGTTATTAAAAAAGTTTGCTTATAAATTCTTTAAATTTTTTTTAAGAATCGGCCGGTAATGGCTTTCAATCGTGATAATGTCTTTTAACATTTCAGGTTGGAATCTGCTTGTACCCGATTCTTCATGTATCCTGAACTTTGTTAAGACTTCATCCAAATAATACATTTTAAAACCATTTACCAATATACGAAGCCACATTTCATAATCATGTGTATAACGATGATATGGATTGAAATAACCAACCACATCGAATACATCTTTCTTCAAAACCACTGTACAGCCATTCACGGCATTACGAAGTAAAAAAGCATGGTACACCCCGTTTTCAATATCGGAAAAGCGTTCTCCGGTCCAAGGAAGAGTGACATCATCATTTTTATCAATACAATCAAAATTCGTAAAACTCACATCTGCGTTATGTTCGAGCATAAACGAAATTTGCAAAGACACCTTTTCTGACAAGAAATAATCATCCGAGCTTAACCAAGCGACATATTCTCCCGTAGCAGCACTTATCCCATGATTCAAAGCTGTCGCAGTTCCCCCGTTCTCTTTTCTTAAGTAACGGACCTTCTCCAAGAACGGCTCGATTTTTTCAGTAAAAATTGTCGAACCGTCATCTACGACAATTACCTCTATATTCTTATAGGTTTGATCAAGCGCACTTTGAATGGCTTGATCTATATAGGGACAATTATAAAATGGAATAATGATTGATACTTTCGGCTCCATTGCCTTCCCTCCTGAGAAACATTTTATATAAAGTATTTTTCTAACTGCATCCATTTGATTTCAGCACTTTTCCTTTAATTCGCGATGAAAGGCAAGAATGTCCATTAAAGATAATTCAAGTGGGATACTTGGCTTCCAACCCAAATTCACGAGCTTAATAGGATTGATTGCCATTTTATTTTCGATTAAATCATTTCGTTGGGAGTTCACCTTAATTTCACCTGTTGTTACCGTCCTATAGCCTTCAATGATGTCTTCTAAAGAACGATTAGTACCTGAAACAACATCGTATGTTTCTCCAGACTGTCCCCTTCTCAAAAGAAGGTCATAAGCTCTCACTGCATCTCTTACATCCAGGAAATCACGTTGAACATTCGGATTATCGACCTCAAGGACCTTTTCCATTCCCATCTTTTCCATCTCTGCAATTTTTTTTGCGAAAATGGAACAAACCCCATTGGATAGTCCAGGTCCAATTAGATTGGATGGTTTTGCAATGATGATATCCATGTTATATAAAACGGCCCATGATTTTGCTATAAGTACTTGAAGTGTTTTACTTAAACTATAAGGATGGGGAATAGAGGAAATGGAAATGGGATCAATTTGAAGAGCTGAGCCGACTATCACGATTTTACAAGCTGGACTTTGTTTACGAATGGCATCGATTAAATATGCAGTGGACATGGTGTTTGCCTCCAAAGTTGAAACGGGTTCCAACCATGATTCTCCAACGTGGTTTTGTCCAGCTAAATGGAGAAGGTACTGAGGTTTGGTCCTTTTGATGAGGTTGTTTACATCGTTTCCATTTGTCAGATTACAACATTCTGCAGTTATCTTAC
Source organism: Peribacillus sp. YIM B13482 (assembly GCF_042787975.1). NCBI lineage: Bacteria > Bacillati > Bacillota > Bacilli > Caryophanales > Bacillaceae > Peribacillus > Peribacillus sp. YIM B13482. Next base: position 70,191 of record NZ_JBHZPF010000005.1, on the reverse strand, counting down.
CTTCGATATTCAGCTTTTTTCTTGAAACCGCCGTAATATCAAATCCTGATTTCAGGAAGTGTGCGCATGCATGCCGACCTGTAAACCCATTAGCCCCTGTGATTATTAATTTTCCTTGTTGATTCATCGATTTCTCATCCAATCACTATTGATGTTAATATTCACACTTTTACCAACTTAATGGTCTCGTTTATTTTCGAAATCCTTATTAAACTCATAATTTATATTTTAGTAATCATCATTTAGAGTCATGATTAATGAGACCTATTTCATTGCTCACACAGACTCCTTATTACATTATGCCTTTATCCTTCATTTGCTATAGGTTACTCTCTCCATTTTAAGAACAAATGGACAAAAACTTATGTTTTTCAATATTACTCCTGAACCTCAAACGTTTCATTTCGAATGGAACATTAATTATAAAGATGAATTTAACATCTTTGTTTTCTTGAAATTCTAAAAGAATATTTTTTTAGAAAAGGTAACTTGTCCACACGAATATATAATCTTATTTATATACTGGAATATACCATTTAGAAAAGAGGTGATATATATTGGGAACATTTTTAGACGCTCAAGTTTCGCAAAACATTAGTTTTAGTGGAGGAATTTCCATTCCGCTTTCCTCAACGCCCGCACTTTTTGCAACACTTGGTCTTAACACAGCGAATGCTGGACCGAATCTTCGTATTCAATTCACTGCAACCACCGCCATTAGCTCTATAGCAACTGTCGCCGTACCTATTACCATCCAAATTTATAGAGGTGTAGGACCTGGACGGGTCCTTGTCTATTCAGCAGTAGAAACCTCACCGGCTATCGGTGTATTAGAAGTTGCTGCTAGAAGAATAATAACTGTAACCGGTTGTGACTATGCACCACCTAACCCTGGATTTTTAGTGTATCAAGCGTTCGTTAGCATACCAGGAGGAATAGTAATCGCACCAACTCGGACTGGCCCCGAAAGCCTTAACGCAGCTGCATATTCCAGCTAGTAATAAATAGTGAGGAATACTAAACTCATAAAAGATGTCTTACCCTAGAACCCTTTTATGTATAGAGTAATATCAAACCACTTTATAGCAAGTGTGTAACAGTTTTGCTCGCTTGTTTTTTTGTATCATTTTTAGTTTTAATAATTTATTATTTCAATCCCTTGGGAAGCGCAAAAAAAGGCTTTGTTCAAAAAAATATTGTAACTTGCAGAACTAACATCGAATGGCAGAGCAGTCACTCATTGTTAGTTCTTTTTTTAATTTTTTTAAAAGTGGTTTCAGAAAAATTGTTCATAATGACACCCATCTATAACACAAGTTTATCTTCTGAATACTTATATAAAAACGAATATGAAATCATTAGTTTCTAAGTACTAAGAGATGGGAGAAATATTCATGAAAATCCTGCTTGCCACTTTTTGGGTAGCACCACATGTGGGTGGTGTTTGGAACTATATGCAACAATTAAAAAAAAAGCTCGAATCTCTAGGACATGAGGTAGATTTACTAAGCTATGGTGAGGCCCATAACTATGTTCACATTATCAATGAAAATCGCAGGATATATAGGGATGCACTGCTGCCAGAAGAAATCTCGATATTGATGGACCAACATAATTCACCCATTCATAGCGATCCAGTGATCCATTATTATGAAACAAGGTGTAACTTTTTCCAGTTAGGAGCAAAACATTTAGGTTTGGAACAATATGATGTCATTCATACACAAGATATATTTTCAACCGTCTGCATTAACAGAATAAGATCCGAAAAAACTGCTCTAGTCGCCACCCTCCATGGTTGTGTTGCTCACGAACTTAAGAGCGCGTATTACACCTCCAAAACGGAAAATAAAAGCAGCGTAAAAAAAGGGCAATATTATTTTAATCAATTTGAATATGATGGTGCGACTTCTGCTGATAATACGATTGTAGCCAATGAATGGATGAGAAATATTTTAACGGATGAATTTAAAGTTCCAGATGAACAACTTAGTGTTTTTCATTATGGATATGATACCGAATCATTCCTGAAGCGAGTGGAAGAAAAATCCGATATTAAACGTCCAGCCGATAGGAAAGTGATTATTTATACGGGTCGATTGAATGAGTTTAAAGGAGTGCATCATTTAATAGGGGCACTTATGCAATTAAAGGAAATCAGAAATGATTGGGTTTGTTGGATAGTTGGGGACGGTCCCCAGGAAATGGAGTTGAAAATTAAAAGCAAGGCCATGGGCTTGGAAACTGACGTGATCTTCTTGGGGAGACGGGATGATATTCCTTATTTGTTATCCATTTCGGATATCTTCGTTCTTCCAACCTTGATGGAAAACCAGCCTTTGTCAGTAATAGAAGCACAAATTACTGGAAAGGCTGTAATCGCCAGTGATGTGGGAGGAGTACCTGAAATCATTGAACATGGAATTACAGGTGTATTAACACCTGTAGGGGATGAAAAAATGTTAACCATCCATATAGATTATTTATTAGAGCATGAGCCCTATATGAAAAACCTTGGAGAAAATGCCAAAAAATGGGGACTCAATCACTGGTCTCTGGATAAAGGTGTTCAAAATGTGCTAGGTGTATATGAAAGCGCAATTACCAAAAGGAAGAATAAATAATGACAACTAAGAAGGTGCTGACCACTCCGATTGCGTCAGCATCTTTTCTTTTCCCTTTCTTTTTTAGATAAAGCTAGGTACCTGTTTAAGCGAGTAGTGGCCGTATAACATACAATACTGAAAACATATAAAAGGAGTATGATGTATGAAGGCTATCGTGACAGGAGGGGCTGGGTTCATTGGTTCCCATCTCGTTGAAGAACTTATCTTAAATGGTGCCGAGGTCCATGTATTGGATAACATGATTTCCGGACACACAGAATATGTACATCCCAATGCCATCATCCATACTGTAGATATATGCAGCGAGGTAGCTGGGCAAATCATTGTGAGGGAAAAGCCAGATGTCGTTTTCCATTTGGCTGCACAGGCGGATGTGAGTCGTTCCATTCTTGAACCCCAATATGATGCCGATGTGAATATCAATGGAACAATAAATATTCTTAAGGCCTGTCATGAATCTTCTTCTGTAAGTAAACTGATCTTTTCCTCTACATCAGGTGTTTATGGTAATTTACAGAAAGACTTGATTTCCGAGGATGATCTGACAGGACCGATTTCTTATTATGGATTATCAAAACTGACTGCCGAAGCATATATCCGATTATTTCATCAGCTTTATGGGCTCCCGTATACGATTCTCCGTTATGGGAACGTTTATGGGCCCAGACAAACAGCAAAAGGAGAAGGCGGAGTCGTCGCAGTCTTTTTAGAAAAACTCAAAAAAGGGATGCCATTAAGCATTCACGGTGATGGCGAACAAACTCGTGATTTTATATATGTGAAAGATATAGTACATGCCAACATCGCTTCGGTGGATCGAGGTAATCAAGAAACGATCCAGGTAAGCACGGCACAGAAAACATCAGTAAATCAACTATTGAAAATGCTAACACAAATTCATGGCTCCAAAGTGAATACAGTCCATTCAGCCGGAAGAACTGGAGATATCAAACACAGCTGCCTTGACAACAGGAAAGCACGGCAATCGCTGAATTGGTATCCAAAGACTGATATTTTTAATGGGTTATCAGAAACCTATACATTTTCATGTATGAAATAGTTTCAGTTTCAATTTAGCCTATTAACTTAAGAGGCGGGATAATGCTATTATCCTTAACCTTTCCTTACTAATTTACATGTGATTCGATAAAAATTGTTTAGTTTCAATAGTGTTTTGATTTTTGCCGTCTCACATTACATCGCTACTACATTTAATATAGTAACCGGGATGAAGAAGGATAAAGGTTTTTTTCATCACGACTCTAGCAGAAAACCACATCCTTCCATTCCTTTTCTACCGAAAATAAAACAATTCGGAAGAAACCTGTAACATAAAAGGAGATGAAAAAATGAGTTTAAGTTTAAAAGATATTAGCGGAAGTTACGATGCTTTCTTTAGTTTGGGAGATCTTTGTTTGGCCTCCATTCAGCTGAGAAAAAACAATTTAAGACCATATGCAGGAGTGCTGGATTGGGTGGGTTCTCCCACTTTACCTAAAGTGAACCTTCTTCTGCAAAATCAGTTTTCCGATTTCTTGGATCCCAGTCATTTAAAACCAATAAAATACCTTTCGCAGTTGGACCTTTACGTATTAGACGAGCATTACAATATAGGCTTCAATCATGACTTTAAAACAGATAAGAATTCGCTGACCCATTTAGGCGGTTATCCTGAGGTCAAAGAGAAATATGACAGAAGAATTCAAAGATTCCTAGAAAAAATGTCAACGAGTCAAAAAATCCTTTTTGTAAGAACGGAGGGTTCATTCGAAGATGTTAAGGAACTCGAGTCCATTTTATCCGGATTGGTGAAGCATGACTTTCGGATCCTCGTTATCAAACATACGAATGTAAACGGCATTGTTGAAAACGATTGGCCCCTAGAGAAAGTCTGTGTTATTGAACTTCCTAACCATGATATTTGGAACTCGAATGATCATCATTGGAAAACGATACTGAGTGGCATTAGCATCAATATTTAGTTTATGACACCACAGCTTAGATAAAATAAAAATAAGAACCAACATTTCATTATTGGTTTCATAGAACCTTTCATGGATAAGAAAGATTGTCCATCACGTTATAGTACCCATACAATAAGTTTGGACAGGTTATAATTCAGAATCCTAAATACTCTATTCTAACTAAGATCCCCTTCTAGTAACGATTGAAAAACAAAGTAAAGCAAGATATGTTTTAAGCCGTTTCTTTACTAGGAGGCGGTTTTTTCTATTGTTCCACCCATAAACCAAAAATTTTATTTAGATTGGAATGAAACTAATCGAACTATTTATTAAAAGTCTAGATATCGCCCGTGGTAGAACGAATTTTCCTTCTTATATTCGTTTTATCTTTGAGACCTATATTTTTACGTCCCCGCCTAACTCTACATACAACTTTCATTTACTTCATCCTAAAGTAATTTTTTTAGCATTTGATCACTAATATATGTAATATACTAATGGTCATAAGCATATTTTCTTTCTTGACCATTAATATTTAATATTGTTTTTTTTCAGATATCCTCAAAGAAATCACCTTATGACAAAATAAATAGATTCTCTACATTATTTATTTAATCATTCGGTTCTTCCGTTTAAGCCTTTCAGGCACTAAAAAGTGGTTAATACTTACATTAACCATTTTGTCTGTTTGTTTCTTGCTTTCTTATCCAATCTTTTAAATCTGCTAACATCTTTTCATAGGTTGGAACTTGGTATTTAAAATCGGACCGACCATTCTTTATGGTGCGATCCAGAACTATATTTGAATCCGGGATAATTTCTACATCATTTTTCTCAAAGACTTCTGCAATCAATTTCAATAAGGATAACTTTGAGACTTTTTCCTCCGAGCCTAAATGATATAACCCAGTAATATTCTTCTGGATCATCGTGTCTATCGCTCTAGCCAATTCAAGTGTTGTTACACCATTCCAAAGCACTTTTTCATACCCTTTTATTTCACCTTTTTGTTTCATGAACCAAAGGAATAAACCAATTCCATCATTTTTTAGTTCTGGGCCAATTATGGAGGTCCGTATCGTCAAATGTTTTTCGCTAATAATTTCTCCTAAGTGTTTAGACTGACCATAAATCGTGGTACTATCAGGGAAATCGTTCTCGGTATAATCTCCTTTTCTACCTGAAAATACACAATCTGTACTGATATGAATCAATTTCCCATTATTGCGTTCGCTCAATTTGACAAGTTGATGGGGAAACACACTATTAACCTGAAAAGCGAGTTTCGTATTATCACTTGCATGATCATTTAATATCCCAATACAATTGATCGTAATGTCGGGTTTTACTTTATCCATAATTTCTTCTAGACTCGTTAAATCGGTTACATCCAGATATAAGCCCTTTTTATCATTCGGATCCCTTGACGTATAGGTTACCTGATATCTGGGGTCCCCTGTGAAATAATCTTTTATTACATGGCCTGCCATTCCTTGTCCACCAAGGACTAGTACCTTCATGTTAAATGAAGCCACCTTTCTTTAACATTTCCTTAATCTGGGCTTTACCCATTAGTCCTGTGCCAGAGTTATAATCTTCTAAACTAACAGACTGGTATTTAGAGTAATGTTCCTTTATGCCCTCTATGTGAATGGCTGGCAGTATTACATAATATTCTTCATCATAGGTAATTGCCGTCGTGCTTTCATATTCTGAAAGTAAGATCTCATGGAGTTTTTCACCAGGACGGATACCTAGGACTTCCACATCAACATTTCCTTTATTGGACGCTTGTATTAAAACTTCAGCGAGGTCAATAATTTTACAGGATGGCATTTTCATCACGAATATTTCTCCGCCAATGCTTTCAAAGGTTGCCTTAAATACCAATTTAATCGCTTCTTCAATGGTTAAAAAAAACCTTGTCATATTTAAATCCGTGATACCTATTTTTCCCTTTTCTTTGATTTGCTTTTTGAATACGTGGATGACACTTCCGTTCGTTCCCAAAACATTTCCGCCGCGGATACATACAAATCTAGTTTTTGTGTTTAATGTATTAGCGTGAATGATCAACCTTTCGGCCATTGCTTTTGATAAACCATAAAAATTGGATGGATTCGAAGCCTTGTCTGTAGAAATGTTCACAACTGAATGCACATTACAGCTTATAGCTGCTTCTATAACATTCTGTGTACCAATTACGTTCGTCTTTAATGCTTCTATGGGTTGATCTTCACATACAGGAACATGCTTTAATGCGGCCAAATGAAAGATATAATCAACGCCTTGGCATGCTTCCAATAACGCATCCTTCTCTTTTATGTCTCCGATAATGAAATGCAATTTCGGATTGTTATCAAACTCTTGTTTCATTGTGAATTGATTAGACTCATTCCTTGAAAAAATCCGTATTTCACTCGGTTCAAAATCCAGTAGCTGCCTTACCAATTCATATCCCCATGAGCCTGTACCGCCTGTTACCAAGATTTTTCGATTCTTAATCAATTTCATGGCCTCCCAATATTATTTTAAGCACTTTATCCGAAACATTTTTATGGTCGTAGCCTTCTGGAATTGTCCAGTTTTTTTGCTGGTTAACCATAATCTTTACGCAATTGACGATTTGTTTAGCGTTAATTCCCGATAACATATTGCTGCCCGACTCAATGGTTTCTGGCCTTTCCGTTGTTTTTCGTATCGTCACGGTCGGTACATGGAACAAGCAGCATTCCTCTTGAACGGTGCCACTATCGGTCAGCACACAAAAAGCATTTTTTTCAAGCTTTACGAAGTCAAAGAAACCAAATGGCTCATGGAATTCAATTAATGGGTGCACTTCTAATTTGGGGCTGAGTTCTATGCGGGATTTTGTCCGGGGATGTAAACTGCATATGATTCTTTTTTGATAGGTTTCGGCGACCATATTAATGCCCTTCATAATTTCGATCAATCGATCTTCATAGTCAACATTTTCGGCACGATGGGCGGTTACGAGGAAATAATCCTCCTTATTCAGATTCAATTTGTCCAAAATTACACTTTGCTCAATCTCATTGTTGTAATGGTTCAAAACTTCGAAAATGGGGTTCCCCGATAAAAAGATTCTTTTACTGGGAATACCCTCATTCAAAAGATTCACTTTACTTTGAGGTGTATAAGGTAAATTCAAGCTTGAAACAGCATCAATGATCCGGCGATTTTTCTCTTCAGGCACTTCCAGGTCAAAGCAACGGTTACCCGCTTCCATATGAATGACCGGGATGCCCAGTCTTTCTGCTAAGATGGAGCTGAGCCCGGAGTTCGTATCCCCCAACACTAATACTTTGTCTGGTTTTTCATTTAATAGGATGGTCTCTAAATTCTTAAAAATGGCCGCTAACTGTTCGCCGAGGGATTTCTGTTGACTCAGCAAGACATAATCAGGTTTCCTTACCTGTAACTGCTGGAAGAATATTTCGCTTAAGGATGTAGTGAAATTTTGTCCAGTGTGCACTAGAATATGTGAATCGGCATACTGATCCAACTTCTTTATAATAAGACTTAATCTGATGATTTCAGGTCGGGTCCCTAAAATGGTCATTACTTTCACGATTTTCACTCCTTACTCTTTTCTGGTTTATGGCCTCTCCGTCTACCCTTTATTGTATGCACAGCCAATCCTATTGATATAGGCGGACCTATTAGATTTCGCCTTAATTTGAACGTCTAACCGACTAAACACCCCCTCGCAACCTAGAGTGTTAAAAGACTAAACCGAATTCCTATTTTTCTTTTTTGGGAAAATTTAAATAATGGCAAAGTTTCTACCATTTTTCGATTTCTTCATTAAAAGGGAGCTGTAATTTGTTGGATTCCTTTTGTAATATCAATTTAATATTGTGTTTTATCGAAATCATGATTGATTGAACTCCATTCCATTCTATTAAAAAAGCTATATATCCTCGTAAGGACATATAGCTTTTTATCATTTTTGGTATTGTAATTGATGCAGATTGGAAAAAATGCCCCCCTGTTTAAGTAAGTCATCATGACCGCCTTCTTCAACAATTCCTTCTTCAGTAACAACTACGATTTTGTCAGCATTACGAATGGTTGCCAATCGGTGTGCGATGATTAACGTAGTTCTGTTTTCGGCAAGTTCAGTAAGGGCCTCCTGAATTATTCGTTCCGTCTCAGTATCGAGTGCAGAGGTTGCCTCATCGAGAATTAATATTGGCGGATTCTTCAAAAACATCCTTGCTATTGCAATTCGTTGTTTCTGTCCCCCCGATAATTTCAAACCACGTTCACCTATTTGAGTCACATAGCCTTTTGGAAGTCCTTCAATGAAAGTCTCTAAATGGGCCTTCCTTGCTGCTTCCATAATTTGTTCATCTGATGCATTTAGCATTCCGTACGCAATGTTTTCTTTAACAGTTCCTGTAAATAGGAAAACATCTTGCTGGACAATGCCAATTTGTGACCGCAATGACTTTTTCAGCATCTCACGAATATCAATTCCATCAATGGTAATCGAACCGGCATTTACATCATAAAATCGTGGGATTAATGAACATATTGTAGTTTTACCTGCTCCAGATGGCCCGACAAAAGCGATAGTATCACCCGCTTTAATAGTAAGATCAATACCTTTTAAAACGGATTTTTTGTCTTCATAGTTGAAAGAAACGTCATTAAAGGAAATATTCCCCAAAAGGGAAGAAACCGCTATTGCATCCTTTTTATCCACGACATCAGGTGCGACATCAAGAAGTTCCGTAAAACGCTTAAAGCCGGCCATCCCTTTTGGATAGAGTTCCATCAACGCACTGATTTTGTCGATTGGCTTAAATAATACGTTTACATATAAGACGAATGCAACCAGTTCACCATAAGAGAGCTGCCCATGAAAAGTTAGCCAAGCTCCCATTACCAACACGGCAAGGGTCATAAACCTCGTCATCATGTAAATGCCTGATAAGCTAAAGGACATTACCTTATATCCAAGAAGTTTCGCTTTACGGAATCTGCGATTATTAGTAGAAAATCTATTCATTTCATATGTTTCATTAGTAAAAGATTGGACAACCCTCACTCCTGAGACGCTATCTTCTACGCGGGCATTTACATCAGCAACTTCGGTATACATTTTTCTCCAGGCTTTATTCATCTTTAAATTACTAATGACAATCAATAAAACGAGGAACGGTAATATACATACAGATATGAGTGCCAGTTTCACATTGATTGTCAGCATAATCCAAAATGCACCTATAAAAGTCATGAAGGCGATGAATAAATCTTCGGGACCATGGTGAGCAAGTTCACCAATATCGAACAGATCATTGGTTATACGGCTCATGATATAGAGAAGGAACAAACCGGCACTTACTGAAACAATTGCAGACCAATCATCGCCAGGCAGCAGTGTATCGATAAACCACTGAACTGCGAGCGGAAATGCAAGTTCAAGTACCGCAACGACCACTGCACTGAAGAAGTCAATAATGAATAACCGCTTATGTGGCAGGTAATATGTAGCAAAGCGTCGAATCATCAAATTTTTCTCCTTTTTAACATATATTAAGGAGTATAATTCTATATTCAATAATCAGCAAGCATTTCAGAACCTATATATTCATATTATGGTAAAATCACCCAACCCGGCTCTTTCAATCTATTAAATGAAGGAGTGAATCCAGTGTAAATAAAAAACCATTCTAATTATCAATGGACTTTATTCTCGTAAAAGGATGGTACTCATGAAAAACAAATCGTTTCGATGCCTTTGGATCAGTCAGGCGTTTGCAAATCTAGGGGATATATTTTATGTAGTCGGGTTGATTTCACTATTATATACCTTAACGGGATCGGCCTTTTATTTGAGTCTGCTCCCTTTCACTACAACGATTTTTCGGTTTATCAGTAGTCTGCTTGCCCCCCTTGTCATCGACAGGTTTCCTTTAAAAGGAATACTTGTACAATCTCAATGGTGGAAGACTATCTTACTCGTTGTCTTAGGAATCTATATAACAAATTTCAATCATGGTTTTGCTGTTGCCGTCATATTCTTCATTGCCATGATTTCATTATTGGATGGAGTCGCTGCCCCGGTTAGCGCAGCTTTGGTTCCTCAATTAGTGCCAAAAGAAGAATGGATGAAGGCGAATGGTTTCTTGAATATGATCACCCAGACCATCTTTGTAGCAGGATGGCCTCTCGGTTCCGTCTTATTAATAAGTACCAACAGCAGTATCATTATCTGGCTTACGGTCATACTGTTTGCCGTTTCAACCCTCTATACAGTAAAAATTGAAGTCTCAGAACAAACAACGAACACCGTTCGTCCGTCAAACCGGGATTCGATTAAATCCGGATGGATAGCGATTCGCCATCTCCCAACTATCCGTACACTCATTTCCATTGATTTTATCACAACGTTAGCTTCAAGCGTTTGGGTAGCTGCCGTTATTTATGTATATGTTGATGAGAACTTGCAATTAGGTGAGGAGTGGTGGGGATACATTAACACAAGCTACTTTATCGGCATGATTTTCAGTGGATTGATTGTCATCCGTTTTGCCAAGTTACTAGAAAAACATATAGGATTCTTCATCATTTTCGGACTATTTCTCAGTGCAATGCTGATCCTGCTTTTTGGATCTACCAGTATTCCAGCATTCGCATTGCTGCTGGCATGTTTGTATGGTCTCCCTGAACAAATCCGGGAAGTGATTTACACCAAGCTATTCCAAGACCATGCTTCGGAAAAGACGCTTGCGAAAATTTATGCAGTTTGGGGAGCGGTCATCAATCTTACATTTGCCGGTTCTGTCTTGCTGTTAGGCTATATAACAGAAACATATAGTGTCGAAACAACGTTCCGATTTTCTTCCACCATGATTTTCCTCGCCTTTCTTTATGCGATTTTTAAAAGGAAGGACTTACATGGGAAAGAAACGTGATCAACCACTGTCTAGATCTAATATGCCTAGCCGATCCTTCATTCCTTTCGATTCACCGTTAAAGAAAAAGGAGCCTTGGTTTTTGAAGTAAACCCAAAAAGTTGACACTTTATTTAATTAGACAGCCTTGAGGGCAGGGATTTAATTTCTGTGTATTTATCCTCACGACCGAAGGCGTTTGCCCGTGCCATGTTAGAAATGGATTGAAGCAGATTTAAATCAATTTGTTTCCTTAGTTCATGGACTACTTTCGCTTTGTCTTTCTTTGTAGGGTTTTCTTTTCTTGAACTAAGGCATTCAACTTTTTTAAATGGTCATTCTCTGTACGTAAGTATTATCATTCGGCAAGAAGTGCTTCTTGAGAGCCTTTAGATGGCGGTGTTTTCTTGGTTTCTTTTTTTCATGGATAGACGCCCTTTTTTAAAAAAATTTAAGGGCGTCTATACATCCTTCCTGTAGAATCGAAGGAAGGTTATAGTGTACAACGGTCTCGCTGATCGATGTCTCATATTCATTTATATATTTAAGTACCTCTAGTTTAAAGGGCAGAGTGTAATTTGTATAGGATGCAGCAAGTCCTTCCATCACATGTTCAAGATAGCGAGCGACCCATCCTTTCAGAGGGGATAAACCACATTTCTTTCTTATGCAATGGATTTATAGGATTTTTCCCCTTCCAGTTACGCTAAAACTGCATGTATTTTTTCGTCTATCGTAGATTTAGTCAAAAAAATGGCACCTCCAATTGTTAGACAACATCTAACAATTGGAGGTGCCGTTCATTTTCCATGGCTCCCTTTCTTTTTAGCGATTAGAAGGCCACGAACACGATAGACTCACTTTAAAATCTCGGTGTGATTGCCTTGGTCCTGATGAAAGTCGCACAAACAAACAGACAAAAAAGTAAATTCACCTCCTCTTTTCCCAAATTCGTTTTATTTTATTATCAAGATATTCTGTTCCATAAACGCCCAATTCTGAGGGAATTGCAAACCAATCTGCCAATAAGTAGCCCCTATCAGTTCATATGCATCAATCAATGCATATTTAGCGCTTATCGAACGAATATCTTCTAACCAAACGACATGTTTCGAATTCTCTCTTCTATAAGAATAGGTAGGTGATGCCGCGGAAGTATCGAAAGTGATTTCAGAACTAGTTGCAATCGCAAGATTTTGGGCATTTTGCGCTGATAAAGCCTTAGTCTCATGGCTAGGCACTATCCAATCGTATCCATACATAGGAAATGCAGACTGTAATTTACTTCCTGGTATATTCGCCAAAGCATAACGGATAACCTCGCCCATCCACCAAAGAGGGGAAATGGGTTCAGGTGGGCCAGTTGGATACCCATAATCAATGGTCATCACGGCAACTAGGTCGGCTGCCTCTCCAATCCCCCGATAATCATGACCGCCTACAATTCGATTATCGGGATTATCTGCTGTTTTTGCATGTACGTTCACATGGAGGATCAGTTCGTTCAACCCCGCCTTTAATTCTTTTAAAAAAAGCACATAATCTGAACGTCGTGCAGGAGGGATGAATTCGATATCCATACTGACACCCCCATAGCCTTTCTCCCTTACGAAATTCAGCATACTATTGATTAAATTCGCTCTGAATCCTGAATTAGTGAGAACATCACCAGCCAAGTCAGCATTAAAATCCCCCTCTTGATAATTCCGGATCATCAATAGCGGCGTCACCCCGGCTTGCTTGCATTTCGCGATTAGGGGGAGGTCATCACCGTCAATGAATGCAAAGCCTTCCTCGGTAAAGGAATAAGCTACAATGGCTAAGTAGGATAATTTATCACCATTCTCCTCAAGTGTTTCAAATACTACCCCACTAGAAGTCGGGAAGGCAAACCCCAGCGTAATCAATTGATTTTTGTAAGGAGACGGAATCGAAATTTCTGTGCCAACCTTTAGCGAGCTCGCAACAATTCCTGGATTGGCCTTCATGATTGCCGCAGCACTTGTTCCAAAACGACTGCCTATTTCAGAAAGGTTATCCTGATTTTTAATAAGATACCTTCGATTCACCACATTTTGATTAGGTATATACAATGCCAGACCAGGAACCAAAGCTGCTGATTCCAATCCGTTGACTTCAATTATCCTCGATGGGTCAACTTTATTTTTCGTGGCGATTTCCCAAAGACTGTCACCTTTTTTCACAACAATGATCGTCATTCAAAACCCTCCAAACCCCCTCCAAAAAGTTTATGTTATTCAGGTTAATAGATAGAACGAATTATCTCATTTCCATAATGATGGTATCCCATGCGATATTTAAATGATGGGTTTTTACGAAGTAGAATAAAGGAATGCTTAATAAAAAAGAGGATGTCCAAAAGGACACCCCTCAATATGAGCCATCAATTGATTTTCCGTTTTACCCATTCTTACATACATCAAAGTAAATTCTTAATATCGTAAAACTTCCCATTCTCCAAATCTTCCACTTCAATTAGCTGCAATAGTTTTTCTGCCACAAATTCGGGACTCCTTAACATACCCTTCTCTTTATATTCATGGAATTTGTCTCGATTGGAAAAGTCCCGTTCGTCCGCTGACCGGATTGTTCCCTGCATCTCCGTATCCATTACACCTGGTGAAAAAGATATGAGAGACGTAGGGAAAGGTAATTTACCCTGTTCCGACCCTGCAACCCGCGTGAACATTTCTAGCCCTGCCTTAGTACTGCAGTAGGCAGCCCAGCCATGATAGGGATTTTTTGCTGCACCTGAAGATATGTTCACCATTACCTTCTTTCTATTCCAGTCCCGGGTTAGTTTAACGAATTCATCGGTCAATACGATGGGTGCCATGAAATTCACCCGCATGCTTGTTTCCAAATTTACCTGACCAAGGTTCCCTACCGGCTTTATCGGTTCTATGACACCTGCATTATTAATGAAGTAAATGTCACTTGTTTCATCGACAGCAGCAAGAATCTCAAGGATTAAGGAAGGTAACTTATCAGTCTCATTCAAGTCCATCGAAATGAATGTAAGTTTCGTCCCGAATTCTCCAGCCAGCCTCTCCATTTCAGGATGGGCTGTACGGGAAACTAAAATGCAATGATCACTCGTCCGCATACATCGCTTGGCAATGGCAGCACCTAAACCTTTAGAAGCTCCTGTGATTATAAAAGTTTTCACGGCATTCCCCCCTTTAATTGATCATTTTCTATTGTACCAAAAGAAGCGGCCTACATAGTAATGGGCCGCTTCTTTTTAAATTATAAAATGGGCGATACCAGTCTTGCAATGGACTCCTTAAAACGAATCCATCTTGATCGCTTTTCAAACTCTTCAATTGTAAGCTGCCTGCAGACTTGGATATCCTTATAAAAAATGCTTGTCAGTGTTTCGGCCATTCCTTCATCATAAATGAAGGCATTGACTTCAAAATTCAATTTAAAACTTCGGACATCAATGTTAGCTGTCCCCACCGAAGAGACCTCTTCATCCACGACGATCATCTTCGCATGTATAAAGCCGTTATCATAGATGTATATTTTAGCTCCCGCTCTTAATAATTGCCCTGCATTGAAAGTTGTTGCCCAATAAACGAAAAGGTGATCCGGTTTATTCGGAATCATAATTTTTACATCCAATCCAGACAAGCTGGCAATCCTGAGTGCATCCAATAAACTTGCATCCGGTATGAAGTAAGGTGTTTGAATGAGAATCGATTTCTTTGCTGAAGAAATTATTTTAATATAGCCATTTTTAATTTGTTCCCATTCAGAATCCGGCCCACTTGTCACAATTTGCAAATCTATATTGCCTTGAGGCTCTAAAGTAGGGAAATAATGAGGCTGATATGTTATATCATGGTGCTTTGATGCCTGATTCCAATCCAGGATAAAACGGGTTTGAATGGCTTTTACAGCTGAACCCCTTATTCGAAGGTGTGTATCACGCCAATAACCGAATTTTGGGTTAAGCCCTAAATATTCATCCCCTACATTAAAGCCGCCAACATACCCTACCTTTCCATCTATGATGACAAGCTTTCGATGATTACGGAAATTCAACCGTAAATTTATAAATTTTAACTTGGATGGAAAGAATGCCTCCACTAGTCCTCCTGCCTGCCTAAATTCCCTGAAGAAACTTTTAGTCATTCCCCTAGATCCCAACTCGTCATAAAGAATTCGCACTTTGACGCCTTCATTAGCTTTTTTAGTCAAAGCCTCAATGAATCGCTTACCAAGGCCGTCCCTTTGGATGATGTAATATTGTATATGTATATGGTTTTCAGCCTCTTCAATATCTTTAAAAAGCTGGTCAAACTTCTTTTTTCCTTCCGTAAAAATATCGACTTGATTATCTTCCGTAAGAACGGCATCATTGTTCCGGAGGTGCATATAAATCAAATCACGATAATTACTCGAAGAAGCATTTCGAAAGGGAAAATGATTTGTAGAAAGCTCTTCCATCTGTTTATCAAGGATTTCTTCAATCCCGACCTTCTTCTTGTCCTCCCATTGGAACAAATGGGCGTGCCTTAAACTCGTTCCAAAAAGGAGATATAAAATAAAACCAACTACAGGCAGAAAATATAACACCAATAACCAAGCCCAGGTCGTGCTCGCTTCCCTTCTTTCGAAAAATATGACAATCGTGGCAAATAATATATTAAGAATGATAACAAGGCCGAGCAAAACCGATGTAACATGCGTAAATTCCATAGCATACCCTCACTCAATTTTTATCCCCTTAAGGATAACATGCAAATTCTTTATATCAAAGGATTTGCTTATTATAAAAGGAAAACAGAGAATTCACAAAAATAGGCCTCCTCCTGTAGAGACCCATTTAATAAAAATATCCACTGCCCCACCAACATTTCCCAGTGTGAACAGATTGTTTTATAATCATTCTCTAAATAATCCCAACTCAACATGAACATAAATGTAAATTGACTTACCGGCTTTTCACCAATAAATTCACAGCTTCCTTGACTAGCTCCTCGGGATTCTTTTCTCCGGTTTCATTAGCCTCCCGAACGCAATCTACAAGATTGGAACTTACAATTACCCCAATTGTCCTGTCGATTGCGGATCTAGTGGCAGATAACTGCGTTACCACATCTCTACAATCTTTGTTTTCCTCCATCATTTTCAATATCCCACGAAGCTGCCCTTCAATTCGCTTCACTCTATTCTTCATCTGCTTATCATATTCCATGTGAGGTCTGCCTCCTACCTGCCAATTACTTTTGAATCCTATCCAGACTTCATCATAAAACCCGTTCAGTTTGAAGTGAAGCTTGAATAAAAATCTTACAATTTATAATACATACCACTTAGGTATAATTGTCAAGTGCCAATGATCAATATTCCTAAATCCATATGTAATTTCTATTTTTGTACAAGCAGACTTTGTGCAATAGCCTCAGAAAACTCGATTATCATTTGGGGAACGTAGGTTTTTAACAAAGCATTGACAATCGGGGCTTTAGCACCTTTTGCCGTTATCGCCAGGCAGCCAGTCATTTTAGTCTGTCCACTGCCGCACTGTTCTGCTAAAAAATAGCCATGGCCCTCAAATTTTTCATTTAACCCCTTAAGTTTAAATGTTACCTTATCGGGTTCGTTCCATTCCAATATATTCACTTCAAGTTTAATTTTCTTTTTCATTAGTCCCAAATCGCTTTTAAACTCCCATATAAGTGTCCCATCATTTATCATCTCATGATTGATATACCCTGGGACAAGAGGTGCCCAACGATTTATGCTACTTACAAAACCCCATACTGTTCTTATCGGAACCGGTAAAATGATACTATGCAATCCTTCTGACAAAGCACTTCCCCCTTAATTATTTTACTTACATCTTTTTAACGTATGGCTGAACAATAAAGATTAGACCGGATAGCAAATTATATTCCGAAACAAATTTTCACAATATTACTGTCGTATTTGTCTTTAAAAAAACTCTTTAAAGATAGTACACTATTAGTTCATAACTTTAATAAAGGCTGTTTTCACATACTTTGTTGCTATTTACCAGGTAGTGAGTTGTGGTTGATTTCCCCTCCAGATGCTCGCTTTCCGCGGGGCGGGCGGTGAGCCTCCTCGGCGTAAACGCCTGTGGGGTCTCACCTGTCCCGCTGCTCCCGCAGGAGTCTCGCACTTCCGCTCCAATCAGCCTTAAATAGTTTCGTTTTAAAAATAACAATCTTTACGAAAAGAGCCTTAATAAAAGATATCTTCACTATTTCAAAGAATCGCCCCTCTGAAATGGAAACCATCCTTTTTGTATCGTGTTATGTACTCAGTATAAATAGATTGTCGGGACCCATAATCTGCCTAATCAAGAGATCTGGTGTGGGCAGCCAAATCATAGTTGATAATACCACCTCCAAGGACGTTTATATTTTCAAAAAAGGTGATATTTTTTTGGAATAAACAATTATTTGCCATTTGGAAACTGGGCGAAGAATTCGATTTAAACAAATACAGAAGGAAGGAAGTGTAAACAATTGGAGAGCCGGGCCTAGCCGTAAGCAGCTATTTCGTTTCAAGAGGGGAACAAACGATTTAACTGTGGCTTAATGACACCTTTGACGATTGCCTTACCGAGGATGACTGAGTGAAAATTTCACATTAGAATATTATTTACAAATAAATAACTATGCCTTTAAACCAATGGTCCGAAAGGCATAGTTATTCCATAATTATATAGATTAATATTATCTTTTACTGATTATTCCCGATTAAAAAGAGACGCTCCCGCTATACCAGGCTTTGTCATCTCATAAGGATTTAAAATCAAATCCAGTTCTTCTTCTGTTAACACATCATACTGTAAACAAAGTTCACGAACTGATTTCCCCTTTAAAATCGCTTCACGCGCAATACGTGAAACCACTTCGTAACCAAGGTGCGGGTTGACTGCTGTAATCACACCAACACTTTGTTCAACATAATCTTTTAAATGTTGCTCATTCGCTTCAATACCTTCTAAACAATAATCTGTAAAGACATTGAATGCATTATTCATTATGCTAATAGATTGTAGTAAATTGAATACAAGCACTGGCTCCATTACGTTCAATTCTAATTGCCCTGCTTCTGAAGCTAAGCATATTGTATTATCGTTCCCGATCACTTGGAAAGCAACTTGATTAATTAATTCTGGCATTACTGGATTTACTTTTCCGGGCATAATCGATGAACCTGGTTGACGTGCTGGAAGTGTGATTTCTCCTAATCCCGCTCTTGGTCCTGAAGCCATCAAACGTAAATCATTAGCAATTTTAGACATATTCATCATGCATACTTTCAATGAAGCTGACACTTCAGTATAGGCATCCGTATTTTGTGTTGCATCTACTAAATGTTCTGCTCCTACAAGTGGCAATTCACTGATTTCAGCTAAATACTTAACAACATTTTCAATGTAGCGCGGATCTGCATTCAATCCCGTTCCAACTGCTGTTGCTCCCATATTCACTTCATATAAATGTTGACGTGATTGACTAATTCTTTTGATATCCCGCTCTAATACGCGACTATAGGCCTCAAATTCTTGACCGAGACGAATTGGCACTGCATCCTGAAGATGTGTGCGTCCCATTTTGATAACATGATCAAATTGTTTTGCTTTATTCTTTAGGACCGTACTCATCTTTGTCATTGTTTGAATCAATTGCTCTAATAGTCGTAGTGTTGATAAATGAATGGCAGTTGGAAATACGTCATTTGTTGATTGCGACATGTTAACGTGGCTGTTTGGACTAACATGTGCATAATCACCTTTGTTGTGTCCCATAAGTTCTAACGCTCGGTTGGCAACGATTTCATTGATGTTCATATTCATCGATGTACCCGCGCCGCCTTGAATTGGGTCAACGATGAAATATTCATGCCACTTTCCATCGATCACTTCATCTGAAGCTTTAACGATAGCGCTTCCAATACCTTCATATAACCGTTTCGTGTCCATATTCGCTAAAGCGGCTGCTTTTTTAATCATAGCAAGTGCACGAATCATTTCTTCATTAACTTTGTAACCGGTAATCGGAAAATTTTCTACAGCTCGTAAAGTTTGTATCCCATAATAAACATCTGCTGGAATTTCCTTTTCCCCAAGAAAGTCTTTTTCAATTCGGTATGTTTTTTCATCTATTAACATTTCCTCTTGCCCCTTTGTATGTTCTAGAATGTAATGTCCTCTGCAATCGGTGTTTCCATCATTTCCTTCACCTTTTTGGGTTCCTGTGTTTTTGCTAATACCCACATCAACTTAGGAACGATGGCTTCTGTATTCATATTTCTCGAACGAATGATGACATTCTTATTTACTTTTCGTCCCACTTCGTATATATCCATATCCTCCCCTTCTTCTAAACATTGGGTAGTAATGACAACGGATATTCCACATTCGACCAACTCATTCAATTTCTCTAAAATATTTCTTCCTTGAAATGGAATACCGCCGCTTCCATAACTTTCAATAACAATTCCCCGATATTGATTTTTCAGAAAATCAAAGAATTCCGGCTTAATTCCGGGATGCAGCTTAACTAAAGCAACATCAGTACAAAGGGATCCATCTAACTTAGGTTCCTTATTCTTTAGTGAATGAACTGGCTTAAGATACTCAATTTTATCTTCATATATGGAAGCAATATAAGGATAATTAATACTTTCAAAAGAATCATAGCTTTTCGTTCTCAATTTAATGGCCCTAGTACCCTGGATGACTCTACCATCAAAAACTACATATACTCCTCCGATATCTTCACAAGCAAACCGAATCGCATCAGAGATATTTCTTTTGGCATCCGTCTTTTTAAAGGCGATCGGGATTTGAGAACCAGTAATAATTATCGGTTTCCCTAAATTTTGTAACATATATGAGAGCGCAGCTGAAGTGTAAGCCATTGTATCTGTTCCATGGGTGATGACGAAGCCATCGTAATCATGGTAGTGCTCATGGATGGATTTTGCCATTTCTGTCCAATCCTCTGGCTGCATATTCGTACTATCAATATTCATCAAAGGCTTACTATCAATCTGACATTGTAAATCTAATCCCGGTAGGTGGCCTAAAATTTCGTCAGCCTTCATCTCAGGTACCAGTCCATTTTTCCCTTCTAACGAAGCAATTGTACCACCGGTAGTAATCAACATCAACTTCTTAATTTTTGACTTCAACTTCTCCAATATACTACCCCCTATAGAGCCTCCCTGTTTACCAATCATTCTAAGCATCTCAGAAAGGATGTACTTTGTGAATGTCTATATTACGCGTACACCATATGTAATTATAGTCATGTTCCACTGTGAAATCAAGCGTAAGTTATTCATTACGCGTACACTTCATTGTAATATGATGTTATAATAGTTTTATATATAAAAGGAGAGTAATAAAGATGATTTTAAATAGATTAACTGCATTAAGGAAGGGCAAAAGATGGTCTTTACAATATACGGCTGATAGACTCGGAATCGCTAAGAGTACCTATGCAGGTTACGAATCGGGGCACCGCCGCCCTTCATTAGAAACAATTAATTTATTAGCCGGCTTATATGAAACATCCACCGATTACATTCTAGGTAGAGTAGATTATCCAGTTTTTCAGTCTGAAAATGTTTCCACAGAGTCCAATCAAGTCATGGAATTAACGGATTTCCCAAACATGGAGCTAGCTGTCGATGGAACCTCTCTTTCTGAAGAAGAAATGATTCAATTTATTGCTTTTATTAGATCTAAGCGAGAATTGGAAGTAAATCGCAATAAACAAAATGAAGCAACAAGACATTGTGCTGAAATCTGATAAGTTGGACTTCTGATATAAATCTCGGCAGCAAATAAACGAAACCTGAGTATAGACTATCATATTCTGTAGCATTAAAAAGGTACGGGCCATACAGCATCAGCGTTCCTTAAAGTTATTCATGTCATTAGTATTTTTGAAGGTTTGGAATTGTTTTCACTATCTCCCTTATAGTTGGGAACTTCCGGGAGAAGGAGGCTATTAAGTTCATGAACTCCATTAAAAAAATCAGGTAAGTCGTCCTGGTTATGATTAATGTTGAGTTTTCACGTTCGTGACTCTCACCCCAATTAAGAATGAGTAAAAATTACTTACTGGTTTGTAGCTCTTCAATAAAATTTAGTTTTTATTAATTAATAGAAGAAAGTCGTCTTATTCAAAGATCAGATCATCCACCATTTTTATCCTATTCCCCATTTTCTTACTTCAAATAATATCAAGGGAATTTTGGTCCGATTCAAAATATATACGTTTTTAATAATAATTTCATATCGATATAAAATGGAACGGAAAGACTTATAGCATAAGAAATATCGGTTTAATACTCCGGCTTTTCCTTTTTATTTATTTGCAATGAAAGAAAAAACCATAGCAAAGCTCATGGTTTCCCCCATAACATAGCAATGAAATCTTTAAAAGTGAATTTTTAACGGCATCGGAAGTTGCTTAATCTCACTTTTAATAATGTCCCCACCTACATTCTGCTTCCCTGTTTAAGGCATCTCGTCTTCTTTTTCCCGATTTTTAAAAGCTTCATGTGTGACAATATCCTCAATCTGTTCATACTGTCGGCTGTGTTCCTTCTCTTCGCTTATTCTATTATTAGGTAAATTTCCAGGGTGACCTTTTTCTTTATGATTAAAATTTTTACCACGACTCATACTCATTCTCTCCTTCCTATTCTTGTTTGTTTAGTTTTCCCAAGCAAAAAAAAAATATGATTTAATTTCACTTTTTACTTTTTCGTTAATAACTGCTCATGCTGGGCCGACTTACATAAAGGATGTTTTTCAACGTTGTCACAAAGGATTCGACTTAAAATGAGCATGTGAATCCAAAACATGGCTGCAAAATCCCCAGTGTCAGTGAGTTGACGACTGGACCATCAATATTTGTCGAGAACGGCTCCCATCGTAAACTCACAGCAAACCCTGTCAGGACCCGAACAGCATATCTTAGCGATCATTTATATCCCGATCTTACACGCCTTTTTTTAAAGGGACTAGACAAAAATAAGCAAGGCGGCTGGTCCCGGTCTCTTTACATATTACTGAACGAATAAAGAGACCAAAAAGAACAGGTACCGCCTGATAAAGACGCTTCCTGTTCTTTTTGTTTTTGGCTTTGTTAAAGAATAATGTTGTTATTCGATTTGATCGAACATTCGTTCTGTATTGAACTAAAATTACTGAGAGGGAGTGAGTTTTAATGGCGGTAGCGGACATAATTAACCATATCAGAAATCTAAGCCAAAGAGACCAGCAGCGATTAAAGGAGTTCTTCACAGGGAGTGCGGGAGAAACAGAGTCTGTATTCACTGATGTATCAGAACAGAAACACGAAGACGGCTACACCTGCACCCATTGTCAATCCACTAATGTCATTCGCTTCGGTAAATATCAGGTAAAAACTACAATCAATACCATTGATTCGTCAAAGAGTGCGGTGAAACATTCACGATATGACGAACACTCCACTTCACAGAACTCATATGCCTAGTAAATGGCTTCAGTTCATCGAATGTATGACACCAATGAGTTTAGCTGATTTCCGAAGGGAATACCCTGCAGCTCATTATGTAACGCTTTTTATTGGAGGCATAAAATTCTAACTGCATTGAAACAGATGGATTTTGAACTTTTCGAAGGTATAGTAGAAATGGATGAAACCTATTTGCTCTATGCCGAGAAAGGAAAACGGAATATCCAAGGTCGAAAACCAAGGTTACGCGGTGGTAGTCCGGAGTTTAGAGGAATAAGTAAGGACCAAGTATGCGTTCTTGTAGCCAGAGACCGCCAAAAGAGAACGTTTTCCAAAACAATAGGACAAGGGCGTATTATAAAATGAAAGTTTGGACGAAGCGTTAGGTTCCAAGCTATCAATACAAAATGTTCTATGTACGGATGCTTGACGGGCGTTTATGACTTATGCCAAAGAAAAAGGAATTGAGCGTCATCGCTTTAAAGCAAATGGTAGGGAGCGAGTTAAAGGGGATTTATCACATCCAGAATGTAAATAGTTATCACAGCCGTTTAAAGAGCTGGATGGAGCGTTTTAATGGTGTAGCGACTAAATATCTAGACCATTATTTGAGCTGGTTCCAATTCTTAGACACCATCAAACATATAAAAGATAACTTTACGATAACCAAATTGGTTTTAGACAGTTGTTCTTTCTCAGTTAACACAACTTATGATAAACTAAGGTTATCAGAATTTTCCAAATAACGGAACGTTCATTGTTCCGTTATTGGGCCAGTTTAATTGAACAAGGAATTGACATGACACCTTAATTAGTGAGCTATCTACAACACGCCGCAAATGAATTTTGACCAAAGGGAATATCTATTAAAGGGATTAAATTGGAGGGAATAGGGAATGGATGTAAAGACACTTTTGTTACAACAATGGGCAAGCTGCTTAGATGAAGAAGACTGGTTTCCACCACTAGAAAAAGTGCTAGAGGACATCACTTTTGAACAGGCAATTTGGAAACCAGCTGATGGGGCAATGAATTCCATTTGGGAATTAGTTTGTCATTTACTTTTCTTTGAAAAGAGATATCTGATGCGATTTCTTGGTGAAACAGCGAATGAACCACAGGCAGAAAATAATGACTCTACATTTCGATTACCAACTGAGACGTTAGAAAATTGGAAGGAAACAAAACAAGAATACTTTTATGTTCATCGTGAACTTGGAAAAATACTAGAAAAATCAGAACATGAAGATTTGTATAGACAGATTCCAGGTGATAATTCATTAGTGCTTGAACTGAAGAGTTTAGCAATGCACGACGCATATCATATTGGGCAAATTGTATTCCTTAGTAAAATGCAAGGAGCTTGGCCAGAGAAACGCAGCTTTTAAAAAAGTTTCATTAGCTTTACCGTTATTCCATTATAGTAGGCTTTAATGCAATAAGAACGGGAACGTCCAAATCGGACGTTCCCATATTTTATAGCTAAAAAACAACAATACTACTTAACAAAGCCTTGTTTTTTATATAATGATTATTAAAAATAGTTGATATAGGAATAAAGCTATGAGGATACCACTTCGGAAGGTCGCCACTTTCTTGAAATCTCTTCAATATGATGAGGTGCCGTTCTGCAGCATCCTCCGATTAAACGTGCCCCAGCATGGTGCCATTCTTCAGATTTTGGTTCGAGCGTGTTACATGATTCTTGACCATGCCATGTTTTAGTTTGTGGATCATAGGTTTCACCAGAATTCGGATAAACTATAATTGGTTTTTTTGTGTTCGCACTTAACACCTTGATGGCGTCCGTGACAACTGATACTGGTGCACAGTTAATACCGATCGCAGCAATTTGCTCACTGTCCTCAAAGAACTTTGCACAATCCTCCAGCAATGTACCGTCACTTATTGCTTTCTCATTTTTCAAAGAAAAGGATAGCCAAGCATATACTTCTGGATAATCTTTCAATAATGAATTCAATACTTTTGCTTCTTGCAGGGATGGAATCGTTTCAAATGCTATAAGGTCAGCACCTGCTTCAATCAAAGCTGATATTCTTATTCGATGAAATTCTGCTAAAGTTTCATCTGAAACACCATAGTTTCCTACATATTCTGAACCATCAGCGAGGTAAGCCCCATAGGGTCCTACTGATGCAGAAACCAATGGCTTAGGTCTATTCGTTTGCGTCTCTTCCTTCCAAAAATCATCTCTCGCTCTTCTTGCGAGAAACACCGTTTTCTGAATTAACTTCAGGGCCTCTTTTTCTTGTATTCCACGCAAGGAGAAACCTTCAACAGTAGCTTGGTAGCTTGCAGTTATCGCACAGTCCGCTCCTGCACGGAAATAGTCAGTGTGAACCCGATAAATCACCTCTGGATTTTCAAGCAATACACGGGCAGACCACAGCGGATCGTCCAAATCACACCCATACCGCTCAAGCTCTGTAGCTAAAGCTCCGTCCAGAATCATGACTGAATGTTCTCGTAAAATAGCGTCAATTGGGTTAATTTTATTCTTCAAGATCTACGCCTCTTTTCTTTGAAGTTTGTGTTACATAATAACTTCCATAGCAAAACAAAATAAATGGAATACCACAATAAAGCGCAATCCGTTGTGTAGGATCAAATGCAATTCCTATACAAGAAGAAAGACAAAGCATGAAAGAAATGATTGGTACAAGCGGATATAATGGTGTACGATAAGCCAAGTCATTTACTGAATTTCCTTCTTTTATAAATCGTCTCCGAAATAGGAACTGTGAAGCGCTAATACTCATCCAAACTACAACCACGGCCAGACCCGAAATGGACACAAGCACTATATACACAGTATCCGGTGCAATAACACTAGAGAACAGGGCTAAACCACCGCCCAACATACTAAAAATGACTGAATATATCGGAACACCTCGTTTTGTTAATATTGCGAATATTGGTGATATGGTTTTCTTATCTGCAAGTGACCAAAGCATTCTGGAAGAGGCATATAGACCTGAGTTTGCAGCAGACAAAATGGCAGTTAAAATAACAAAGTTCATAATATCCGCTGCATACGGCACTCCAATTCGTTCAAGAACGGCCACAAAGGGGCTTTCTAATACGCCTGCATCCGAAATAGGCAATAATGCGGATAATACAACGATGGTTCCTACAAAAAAGATAATCAATCTCCACAATGTCAGACGAATTGCCTTTGGTATCGTTTTTTCTGGATTCACAGTTTCTCCAGCTGCAATTCCGATTAATTCAGTTCCAGAAAATGCAAAATTCACTGCAAGCATCGTCATGATAATGGCAAAAGCACCATTAGGAAATAAACCTGCACTTATAAAATTGGAAAATAGCGGTGCTGATTGAGAGTTAGTCATTGGAATATAACCTACCATTGCAGCAACTCCCAAAATAATAAATATCACGATCGCAATTACCTTTATTGACGCAAACCAAAATTCAGATTCAGCGAAAAACTTGACAGTCAGTGCATTTAATACAAAAACCAAAATGGCAAATAGAGCACTCCAAATCCAGACATTGATTGATGGATACCATCTCTGCATCAACAATCCAGCGGCCGTGAATTCCGAACCTAGTGCAACAGTCCAAGTTAGCCAATACAACCAGGCTACTGTATACCCTGTCCCAGGTCCAATGTATTTGGCTGCATAGCTATGAAACGCACCTGTCTCGGGCATATGTACTGCCAGTTCACCTAAACATAGCATGACCAGATAAACCACTAGTGCCCCTATCAGATACGAAAGGATAGTGCCAAACGGGCCAGCCTGTTGAATCGTATAACCCGTACTTAAGAATAAACCAGTTCCAATCACCCCCCCAAGCGATAGCATGATTAAATGCCGTGCTTTCATTTCCCGTTGAAATTCATGCTTCCTTTTGTTCTCCATTCATACTCCCCTTCATCCTGCATCCAGAAAAAACGAAAACGCACTCTAATAAGAGTGCGTTACTGACAAATAAAAACGTAGGGTCTCATCTATCAGGGTTTCACCCCCTGGAATTAGCACAGTGTCGTAGCAGACCTGTTGCTGAGGTTTCATAGGGCCAGTCCCTCCACCTCTCTGGATAAGAAATTTATTTTTTTATTACTTTATCAATCTATGAAAAAATTGTCAAGTATTTGTTTTGGATTGTAAAGACTTGCTTTTTTGCGGGCAAGTCGCTCAAGACTTGGAGATAACGGAAGATATAAAAAAAAGACGACATCTTTTTAAAGGTGTCGCCACAATTCTTAAGGACGTTCCAATTCAAATAATTCTCCTAGTTTTGTATAAGTATGACCCGCTAATCTTGCGACAGGTTTTAGCCCATTCTGGTCAATTCGGCCATTATGGTAAATATCTTGCTCTATATGATAGCAGACAATTTTCCCTATCAATAAATCACAACCGGGTTTATTCTGGGAACCTGCCAATGGTATCGCATGCTCTAATATGCACTCAAAGCGTACCTTTGCTTCTTGCAATCCTGGTACGGATACCTTATCACTGACAGCTGGCGTGAAATTGGTAAGACCCAATTCACTTTCGTCAGATGGGAGTTCCTTCGCCGTTCGATTTGCATCAGCTACATTATTCTCATCAGTGATATGAACAACGAATTCACCTGTTTGAATTGCATTTCGAGCCGTGTCCTTTGAAACTCCTTCTTTCCGTTGAACAGAAATGGAAATCATTGGAGGATTTGAACTGACTATGTTAAAAAAGCTGAACGGCGCTATATTGATTGTACCGGTTTCGGATTGTGTCGTAACCAAGGCTATAGGTCTCGGTATAATGCTTCCAGTCAAAAACTTATAATTATCCCGTTCAGTAAGACTTTCAGGATTAACAGAAATCATCTTCATTCCCTCTCATTCTTATAAAAAGTTCTTTTGAAACCATGAACCCGCTGCCTCAACCTCTGAACGTGTTAACTGATGACCGTAATTTTCCCATTGAACATCCACTGTAGCACCAGCTTGCAGTAAAAGTTGATTAAGTTCATCAGTTTCTGCTGCCGGGCAAATCGGATCGTTTTTACCTGCAGCAATAAATACAGGTATATCCGAAAGGGACGGCAAAGCAATCCCTCTTCTAGGCACCATGGGATGATGAAGAATCGCTCCTTGTAATGCCACTTCGAAATGGAACAGCAAACTTGCCGCTATATTTGCACCATTGGAATAACCTAATGCTACCACTCTTTCACGGTCGAAGTCATATTTTTTGGACGCTGATTCCAAGAAGTCATAAAGCTCCTTCGTACGAAAGATCAAATCTTCTTCATCAAAAACCCCTTCGGATAACCGGCGGAAAAAACGAGGCATTCCGTTTTCAAGTACATTTCCCCGTACGCTCAATACGGATGATCCCGGTGAAACCATTTCCGCTAATGGCAAGAGATCTGTTTCCGTTCCTCCAGTGCCATGTAAAAGCAAAAGCAATGGCGCTTCTGGATTACTTCCTTTTTGAAAAATATGCTTCATCATTTATCCTCCTCCAGTACTCTCGGCACTGCCGGCAGTAACGTTTTCTCCATGATTCCCCTTTTTTCTTCCAGCCATGGCGGCAGCATTAATTTACTACCCATCGTTTCCTTCGTTTCATCATGAGCGAAGCCAGGTGGATCTGTGGCAACTTCAAAAAGTATGCCTCCATCTTCCCTGAAATAAATGGCATCGAAGTATTGACGGTCTGTAAAGGGTGTCACACCATAGCCATGGTTGGCGATATGCTCCCTCCATTCTTTATGATCTTCATTATCGATGGCACGCCATGCAAGATGATGGACAGTTCCCACTCCGATGTTCCCATTTGGCAAAACCGTTTTTTTAACATCTATCAAATTTCCGATGTCCGATGTGGATTTGAAGCGGATGTAATCGCCCTCTTCCCCAATTTTTTGCAAGCCCATCACTTTCTCTAATAGTTCCATCGTTTTGATCGGTTTTGACGTCAATAATACGGCACCGCCGAATCCCTTGACCGCCTTGGAAGCTGGTACACCGCCGAATGACCACTCGCTATTTTTCCCTTCTTTACGCTCAACCAGTTCAAGTCGCAAACCATGGGGATCTTGAAATTCCAGATATTCCTCTCCAAAACGTGAAACTTTCTCGAATACTATATTAAACCTGTTCAACCGCATTTCCCAGAAATCCATTGAACCTTCCGGAACCGCATATGTTGTAATCCCCACTTGTCCAGAGCCAATTTTCCCTTGGTATGCCGCTGGCCAAGGAAAGAAAGTGATGATGGTCCCTGGTGAACCTGATTCATCCCCAAAATATAAATGATAGGTTCCTGGGTCATCAAAATTGACGGTTTTCTTCACCATGCGCATTCCCAATACTCCAGCATAAAAATCCACATTCTCTTGAGGATTGCCTACAATTGCTGTTATATGATGTATTCCCGCGGTTTTCTTTTGCATGCCGATTACTTCCTTTCCCGGTTGATTAATTTGTTGATTTTGTATTTAGTGGTTTTAAATTCGATTCAATATCCTGTCTTTTCGATCCTAAAAAAGGTGGTAAGGCAAGGTTTTCACCTAGGTGCTGCTCTGCTTCATCCACTGTAAAACCAGGTCCATCTGTCGCTAGTTCAAATAAGATGCCATTCGGCTCCCTGAAATAGAGGGAACGAAAATAAAAGCGGTCTACATAACCCGAGTTCACAAAATTCGATTCACTAATTTTTTCTATCCATTTTCTCAGTTCCCCTTCATTATCCACCCGAAAGGCAACATGGTGTACTCCGCCCCTCCCCAATCGTTCTCGAGGGATGTCCTTCCTTTCTTCAATATGGATTTCCGCTCCTGTTCCACCTTCACCTGTCTCGTAAACGACAATCGGATTTTGCCCCCTTAAAGAAGATGGGTATGTTCCTGATTTCCGGAACCCCAACACCTCCGTTAGAACGCTTTGTGTCTGGTCAATATTGGGTACAGTGAGTTTTACTGGTCCTAATCCAATGATGGAAAACTCTTGCGGTACCGGGCTTCCATCCCATGGTACACCTGCTTGAATTCCGTTACTACCCTGATCGGAAACCAGAAGAAGCCTTTGCCCCTCAGGATCTTTAAAAGAAAGCACCTTTCTTTTAAAACGGGTCGATATTTCATCATGCTCAACATTGCATTCTACAAACCGTTTTTTCCAATATTCAAGTGCTCTATCATCCCTAACCCTTAAAGAAATTTCTGAAATGCTATTGTTTCCTTCGTGAGTGCGGGCGGCATTGGGAATTTCAAAAAACGTCAGTTCTGTACCAGGAGACCCAATTTGGTCTCCATAAAATAAGTGATACACACGAACATCATCTTGATTCACCGTTTTTTTGATTAATCGCATCCCTAACACTTTCGTATAGAATTCAAAGTTGTTTCCCGCTTTAGCTGTAATCGCTGAAACATGATGTAATCCTTTTAATTCCATCTGTACCACTCCTATCTTTATAAATCTCCCCTTACGGAGATGAATTATCCGCAAATAATATCTTGAATTCGAGATATTTAACTAGAGGTAAATTACTTTTAATAAAAATATCTTGATTTAAAGATAAATGATAGTGATTTATTTGTCAACCTTTCTTTCATTTAAATATTTCACCCGCATTCACTTATAATAAAATATTAAAACCAGGTCAAAATAAGTCGGTATAATTAATGGAGGTGTGATATGGCTACAGATTTTTTATGCTCAATTGAAGATAGGCGCTCTTATTATTCCCTTAGCAAGGTAAGTGTTGTATCTGATAAAAGGATTAAAGAAGTTATCGATCATGCCGTTCAACATTCCCCTTCCGCTTTCGACTCCCAAAGTGCAAGAGTGATTGTTTTAATTGGTCAAAGCCACGACCAATTATGGGATATCACGAGGGAACATTACGAAAAACCGCCGGGGACAAAGATTTTGGAAAAACGGTAGAAAAAATGAAGTCATTTAAAAATGGTTATGGTATGGTTTTATTCTTTTAAGACCAAGCCATTATTGATGGGCTTCAAGAACAATTCAAAACGTATGCCGATAACTTTCCGATTTGGTCGAACCATTCATCTGGCATTTTACAATTTGCGTATGGACTTCATTGGAAATCGAGGGGTTTTGTGCAAGCCTTCAGCATTATAATCCCTTAATCGATGAAGAAGTGAAGAAGGCATGGGATATTCCTCGGGATTGGAAACTCATCGCACATATGCCCTTTGGAAAACCCACTGCAGAACCTGGGGATAAAGAATTCTCACCTCTTGAAGAACGGGTAAAATATTATCGATAATACAATAACGGGCTGGCTCTATATGCCGAGCCAGCCCTTTCATTTATTTCACTTTAATAATCCGGTAATGTTGCAAGGAATTTTGAAAATATCAGTGATGCAAAGCCTAAATACGCCAAAACCAGCATGATTTTAATATACTCACTGTCGTTCAATACGTACATTTCACTTCCCCCAGTAACTTATTTAATTGGTGAAGAACGCCCCGGTAGCCATTCCTTCAAATAATATGGGAGTTTACCTGAATATTGTTTGGATGCATGTCCACTTTTCAGTAGGCTGTATGTCTTATCCTTACATGTTAGATGCTCCATTACCGGATAAATCATCTCCTGAGGGACCAAACGATCATACTTATTTGCTATGACCAAAACACTAGCATCAATTTTCGAAAGCTTCGCCTTTTTCCCCCTAACCTTAAAACCACCATTAACCAAGCGATTTTTCATCAAAAGATCCTTCGTTATTTGTTTTGCAGCTGCTCCGGATAATGGCACATGCCCATTGGCCCACGCGTTGAAACGGCGCCAATTTTGAACGTATTCAACATCATCCGCTTTATTCAATAAAGATAAATAGGGTGATATATATATAGGAGATGTAATTAAACGGATTCCATATTTAACTGCACTCGCTGGGATCGTTTGATAAATATCGATCGTCTCGTCAAAATCAACGGTCCCTTCTTTTAATGCTTCCTGCCATTGATCAA
Source organism: Peribacillus sp. YIM B13482 (assembly GCF_042787975.1). Classification (NCBI taxonomy): domain Bacteria; kingdom Bacillati; phylum Bacillota; class Bacilli; order Caryophanales; family Bacillaceae; genus Peribacillus; species Peribacillus sp. YIM B13482. The sequence goes on along the minus strand of NZ_JBHZPF010000005.1, from coordinate 38,155 downwards.
AAAATTCTGAGGCGCTGAAATCTACCGGTGTAACGGAGAGGATCAAATTCTTGATCGGCTCGTCGGCAATGGCAGCATATATTGCTGCTAACGTACCGCCGAGACAAAACCCCATAACTGTAATTTCTGATGCTCCAGAGTGACGTAATGCACGCTGCACTCCTTTTTGAATATAATCGACGATATAATCTTCGATCGATATCTCGCCATCTTCAAAACCCGGGCTTCCGAAATCAAGCAAATATACATCAAAACCTTCGTTTACAAAAGATTCTATTAAACTATTCCCTGGGGACAAATCAAGAATCAATGGAGTATTGATTAGTGAATATATAAGAAAAACCGGCACATCATATTTTTTTTGTGCAGAAGGATAATACCAGAGCGTTGATTTGTTTTTTTTCCACACCTCTTTTTTCGACGTCAGACCGATTTCAGGCATAGGCTGATTGGGAATATCCAAAAAATGTTTCCATTTAGATATGGGTTCGGACTGATTTTTCGGCACTTTCCGTTTAGACATTTGAATTCCCCTGTCCAAATGAATCGAATTTAGGCAACTGTGCACTTAATAATAAGGACTCATTCATAAAATCCGCTAACCTTTTTTTACTCCCTTCTATTTCATTGGATTCCCAACTTGATTTCTTTAACTTTTTACGCGATGAATAAGCATTCCGTTTATTACGAAATGAAGAATTCCCGGTGACATTCCCGTCCCTATCCATAAGTAACTCTTCTAACCTATCAATTTTTTCTTCGAGCTGGATGACTAATTTTGCAAGACTCGCTACATCTTTTTTTGTTGGGTAATTCATGATGATGGACAATCTTTCTGAGGCTTCCTGCATCCTATTTATTTTTGGAATCTGCAATTGTGCATTGTCGCTTACTGTTTCAATTAATTCCCGGTTATTCAGCAGATTTTGAATTTTGTGATTCAGCTCTTGCTCTTTTTGTGCTCCTAGTAGTTTAAGCCCTTTATAAAAATTTGAATCCTTAGCCATATATATCTTTCCTTCCTTTCTCCTCCATTTATACTAATGCCGATGTTCCCCCGTCAACGATCAAAATATGACCAACCATATAGTCAGAAGCCTGTGAGGCTAAAAATACGGCGGCTCCCTTTAAATCATCTTCATTGCCAAACCTGCGAGCCGGAGTATTACCTAATATGTCATAATTGGATTTCTCAAGAATTCCCTTTGTGATTTTGGTCGGGAAAAATCCAGGTGCTATCGCATTGACCTGGATGCCGTATCTAGCAAGTTTAACTCCTAAATCTTTAGTCATTGTAATGACGGCACCCTTACTGGTGTTATAAGCTATGGTATCCAATACCTCAGGAAACGTACCGCCAAGACCTGTCACGGATGCGATATTAATGATTTTTCCGGAATTTTGCTGCATCATAACCTTCGCTACAGCCTGTGAAAACAAGAATGTACCTGTAACATTTACATTCAATACTTTTTCCCACTTATCCTTGGGAAGATCCACAAATGGACCTGACCAGGACGTGCCGCTATTATTGACAAGAATATCAATCGTACCGAATTGAGCAACCGTTTCCTTTACCACAAGATCAATGTCACTCTCATTCGTTATATCACATTCAAAGGCAATGGCATTAACACCCATTGATTGCAAGTGTTCACATACTTCCTTACATACAGGAAGATTTCGTGAAGCAATGGCTATATTAGCGCCAGCCTCCCCCAAAGCCATAGCAATCTGTTTGCCCAATCCTCTTCCGCCTCCGGTAATGATTGCCGTTTTATTAGTCAAATCGAACATATTGCTCAATGTAGTCAACTTTTCAGCCCTTCCGTAATGAATTATTATTTATATAGAACTATCTATATCATTATAGAAAAGCCTATCCAATATTGTGCTTAAAATAGCCTAATGCCTCTGCCTTTTGTTTTACCAAACCTTTAATGGGCCGATACCTTTAGATTATTCGGCAGGTTTTTATGTCCCAATCGGTGATAATTGACCGAACGGGCACTTTATTCGGCCGATTGAGCAAAATCGAATACTTGACCTATTTAATCGTTTACACTAGAGAATAGTAAGGAGGTTTTAAAATGACCATACATCACTTTCATTTAACAGCAGAATGGCCCGGCGGTAGAAATGATATCGGCATTATTCAATCAGGGAATCTTCAAACACAGATAAGTATCCCTACGGAAATGGAGGGACCAGGGATCGGCACAAATCCCGATGAAATGCTGCTTGGAGCGGCCTCGACCTGCTATATCATTACCTTTGCTGCCATGTTAGAGCGAGCCCATATAAAAAAGGCCAGCTTGACCATGCAATCGGAAGCCATAGTGGATGTTACGAATGGTGTATTCACCTACAAGAAGATCATTCATCGCCCTACACTTGTATTAGCACCGGATACATCTGAAAAAGCGGCTGAAAAGGCAAGAAAGCTTGCTGAAAAAGCTGAAGCTTCTTGTATGATTTCAAGAGCGATCAAAGGTAATGTAGCTGTGGAATTGAACGCTGTAATTTCCATTGCACAACATCCTTGAACAGAAAAAAAGTGCCTAAACCGATAAAGGTTAGGCACTTTTTGAACTATTGAATTGCGTTCACTTTATTTTCAACCTCGCGGCACACTTCATCAGCCGATAAACCATTTGCCTCAATGATAGACGCTTTTAATGAAGTATCGCTAATTCCCATCACATTAGTATCCAATCCTGTTACCACACAACAATCCACGTTTTTTGCGTCAGCTTCATGTTTAATCTCCACAACATCAAAACCTTTTTCACGAAGTGCTTCCTGAATATTCGTTAATGATTCTTCAACACCGATTTTTGACATCAACACACACCTCCTCTTCTTTCTAACCTGTCCTTTTCACCTTCAAAATATGTATAGGATGCAAAGGAAATAGGGAAAGTAATATCGAGGTGATAAACATGAATGGAAAACACAAGAAAGATGCATCACAAACCCGTTTAGGTTCTTCTCAGGTTGAGGGGCAAGGTACCACTACAAAAGAAACCGGGTCCTTCACTCAACCATCTTCACTTAAAAAGCAAAAGCGTTCATGATCAAAATGAATCCCATCATGGAATTCCGCTTTCATTTTGGACAAAAAACGCTTGGTTTAACCGCCAAGCGTTTTTCCACTGCATAATCCATGTTAATTGTACCGCACCCAGGAAGCTCTTTTCTTATATATTTTGTTTCCTGATTTCCCGTTGGATTTTTAAATCATTCAATTGATCCCCATCAATGGTTTTTGAACCCACTTTTGCTTTTTCTGCTTCATCCTGGTTAAAATCACTTGCCTTTAAATTATTATTGGGAGCGGCTTGTTCGTTCCATTTGGTCATCATGATCTCCTCCTCATTCCTTTATCTTTCCCAAACCAAAGAATATTCATGAATACACCACATCATTTATTGCAAAGATACTAATGGAGGTGGTTTTATTGGAACCAAACAAACCCGGCAATAAGAATGCACCGGATTTTAAAGAGCTGAACGACCGTATCATCAGGGAACCATCACAGAGTCCCCGTTTAGTCATCAAAACAAATTTGGATGCAAAGAATGTAAATGATGAGAACCCCTATTCCGATCGAATCAACAGTGATGGATTTTCTGATTTTTTTGAGGAATAAAACAAAACCGGCTTTATAAGCCGGTTTCTCTTAAAAATATTTCTTCTTCCAAAAAATGAATGCCGTCGTCCCCGCTAAAGTGATGGCAATTAATAATGTAAAGATGAAAGCAAACTGATTATGTTCAAATGGCAGTTCCACATTCATTCCGTAAAAACTTGCCACCATCGTCGGAAGCGTTAAAATAATTGTCACTGAGGTTAGGAACTTCATGGCATTATTGACATTATTCGAAATAATCGAAGCGAATGCATCCATCATCCCGCTTAAAATCGAGAGATACACTTCTGCCATTTCGATTGCCTGTGCATTTTCGATGATTACGTCCTCAAGCAATTCTTTATCTTCTTCATACATTTTCAAATAATTAAAACGGAGGATCTTATCAAGTACTACCCGATTGGATTTCAATGATGTAGTAAAATAAACCAGGCTTTTTTCCAAAGCCAAAAAAGTATATAGTTCTTTATTTTTCATTGACTGATGCAATTCACGTTCCGCTTCATTAGTCATCTTGTTAATCTGTTTAAGGTACCGTAAATAATAGGATGAAATTTCAAATAATATTTGTAAAGCAAACCTTGTTTTCTTATTGGTGAAAAATCCTTTAATCTTATTGTTTTTGAAATTCGCTAAAATTGGGGTTTCTTTCAAAGATACTGTAATAAAACAGTCTTTGGTAAAGATCATCCCTATGGGAATCGTTTCAAAGATGGGTAAATCGGCTTCGTCCCGAGTCAAATATGGGAAGTCGACAATAATTAAAACATTATCATCTTCTTTTTCTATGCGGGGCCTTTCCTCATCGTCCAGCGGATCTTTCATGAAATTAATCGGTAACTTCAAAGTCGTGCATATATAATCTATTTCGGCTTCTGTCGGCGCGACAATATTCACCCAGGAACCTTTTGTCATTTCCTCGATATTGTTTAGGTGCCGGTTTTCATTCGTCTTGTAGATTTCAATCATTTGATGACCTCCTCTTCTATAGAGAAAGCCTTATTTACCTTCTTCGAGCAGATACTCAGGGAGAATAACAGTCTCGACTTCTAGCATCATATTGGCTTCCTCTTGCTTACTGGGTTCAGGATCATAAGAACTGCTGCTCACTCGTATCCACTTCCTTTCGATTCTTTAATCTTAATCCTTATTCTTTTAAAGCACAATAACGAATTTACCACCTTGAACACCCTGTTTAAAATTCGCAATCATCTGAATTTAACGATTTAAAAAAAGATCAAATAAAGCCATAAAAAATCGCTTAGAATCTCCAAGCGATTTTTTATTACGTTATCCATGCTTAGCATTATTATAATAGTGAACACCATACATGGCGCCTTCATCTACCATTTTATTATCTTCATGATCATATGGATCGGGGTGACCTGCCTTTTCAATTACAGGGTCCAGCTCTGAAGCCTTCCTATTCCAAAAACTTAATGTTTTATCTTTTGCATTGGACCACATGTCCTTCACTTTTCCTCTGTTCGTTTTATTTGAAAAAAATGAGACTCCGGCAACTCCGACTCCTAGTAATACTACGTTTCTTCCTAATGCCATCATTACCTTCCCCCTTAATATTGGATTAATATATATATACCCAATGCCCGTTGATGTAAACCTTTATTTGTATGGAGGCTTTTGATAAAAGAAATTAGGTTTCATTATTTCATTGTTATACGGCTGATGAAATACGTGTGTCGTAGCTGGAGACACCGGTGGAATTAACCAGGTCCAGTCACCCGTTACTTTTCGGTCACATGAAGTTTCCTTTTCTTCGAATTTCTTGAATTGTTTTGCTGCCGTATGGTGATCAACAATGCTGACTCCATGTTTTTTAAACGAATGAAGGACTGCATCATTCAGTTCGATCAAGGCTCGATCTTTCCATAAATTCGAATCACGTTTAATATCCAAGCCCATCCTCTCCCCTATTGCTGGAAGCATATTGTAGCGATCTTCATCAGCAAGGTTTCTGCCGCCAATCTCCGTTCCCATGTACCACCCATTAAATGGTGCAGCTGAATAAGTAATACCGCCAATTTCTAGCCTCATACCAGATATGATTGGAACTGCATACCATTTGATTTGAAGATCTTGAAACCATGTAAACTCAGGGTGGGTGATTGGAACTTCCTTAACTAGACTTTCAGGAATTTCATGAAAGTCAGGGGTTTTTCCGTCCAACTGGACTACAAGGGGTAAAAGATCGAAAGGTCCAAATTTCCCTTCCCATCCTAATGCCATGCATTGCTTTGTGAATTCTATTGAACTTGAATCACCAATTACACCATGCTCTGTCTCATATCCTGCATAACGAATAAGCTGATGATTCCAAATATCCACTTTTACATCATGATCTTTCTGTTTGAAGATTGTAATCAAAGGCCTGATGTTTCCATCATTCGTAGCGTATTCGATATGCTCAAAGAGAGCCGATACTATTTCTTCCTCGCTTTGAATCATCCTTTTATCAATCACCCTCAGCGACTCCCAAAAAAAGCGCCCGATGCAACGATTACTATTACGCCAAGCTAATTTAGCACCATAAACCAATTCTTCATATGTATGTTCATATCTGCCTGTTTCATTTATTTCCTTTTTGATTTGTTCGATCCTGCCATTTATGTCCTCTTTCGTTTTCAATAATTCCGGGTAACTTGTCCTGATAAAGGATACGGCCTCTTGCAGTAAATCACTCATCTTTCCCACGGATCCTTCCATTTGCAACTCTTTGACTTCAATAATAAAGTAACATATTTTTCATAGTATCTCTAAAGGAACACATTTTTAAAAGAGCATTTCTTTTAAAATGTGGCAATTCTGAGGCGAAAATTTTATTCATGATACTTAAAGTAAGTTCATAAATTTCTTATACTATAACATCTCTAGTAACTAAATAATATTCGGTAAAGTTGTTACATAAGAGGTAAATGCATTATAATATAAAAATAATGGGGTGATATGATGAATAATACGACACTTTGTCCACGATTTGAAAAAGGAATGCAAATCTTGAGTAAACGCTGGACTGGATTGATTGTCAATCAATTGCTTAATGGCCCTCAACGGTTTTGTAATATTGAATCTGCCTTCCCGATCAGCGGCAGGATTCTTTCTGAACGTTTAAAGGACTTGGAAATTGAAGGTATTGTAAAAAGGGACGTATATCCAGAGACACCAGTCCGGATTGAATATTCTTTAACTGAAAAAGGCAAGGCTCTTGCACCGGTAATGAAAGAAATTCAAAACTGGGCACAAGAATGGCTCGAACCAATACAGAACCAATAAAATAGGCATTAGAGAAATCGAGGAAAGTTCGCCAGCTGGCAGACTTTCCCTTTTTCATATCTAGCGTTTGTTTAGGTGCCTGCGACAAGTGGTATATTTTTTACAGTTAGAATAAAACTAGGTTTATTCCAAAATTGTATGGGCGGTGTATTCATGAAGCAAGCAGATTGCATTATTGTTGGTGGTGGTATAGCTGGTATTCAGGCAGCCATTCAGCTCGGAAGATATAAACATGATATTATTGTCATTGATTCTGCTCAAGGCCGTTCTTCCATAGCCAAGGCTTACCATAACATTCTTGGATGGCCAGATGGGGTAAGCGGGCACCAATTAAGGACTCTGGGCAGACAGCACGCAGAAAAATTCGATGTTGAATTTTTGGAAGATACAGTGACATCTCTTGAAAAAAAGCGGGACAAGTTTTTTATCCACACAAAGAAGGGCATGGAATATCAAGCAAAAATGATATTTCTAGGTACCGGCATTACCGATAACATCCCTCCAATCAAAAACATCTATACAACCCTTGGGACATCCACATATATATGCCCTGACTGTGATGGGTATGAGATCATGGATAAGCAAACCGTGGTCCTTGGAGGCGGAAATGCAGGTGCAGGAATGGCCCTTACTTTATTATATTGGTCAAAGGATATCATTTACGTCAATCACTTGAAATCAAAAATTGATGAAAAGTATAGGGAAAAGTTAAAGGAAAATCAAATTCCCGTATTCGAGGAAGAAGTCGAAGAGGTTCTAGTAGATGCCAAACAGCAGTTAACCGCAATACAATTAGTATCTGGTAAAATAATTGAAGCCGAAAAGGCATTCACGGCGTTTAAAGGGAACAAACTTAATAATGGCCTCGCCTTACAATTAGGTGTGCATGTAAACGAAAACAATCATGTCGTGATTCATCCCCGCACTAAAGAAACGAATATTACAGGAGTTTGGGCCGGCGGTGACCTTGTTGCCCATTCCGAACAAGTCACTATTTCGATGGGGGATGGGACCCAAGCCGCGATTTGGATTCATAAGAGACTGTTGGGCCAGCCACTTCCTTATGATTAACACCTATGGGAAATTAAAAGGGCGACCTTTTCACCAGGCCGCCCTTTGCAATCGTTATTTATAAAAATCTTCTGCGTAAGACTTCGTTTCACATCTAATCTACGTTCGCTTCCTACCTTTAAAAACTTTAACCAAAATGAGAATGACCGCGATGATAAGCAGGATATGTATAAAGCCTGCAGCCACTTTAAAGACTAAACCAAGAATCCATAATAATATTATTACGCCAATAATTGTCCAAAGCATTATAATCTCCCTTCCTTCCCTTCTCATAATGGATCTTTCTTTATAAGAAGTTTCTTCAGAATGTTTTGCTTACATTTAAATTACCCATATCTTTCTGCAACAAACCCTTTTGTGGGTAAACCAAAAAAATTACATAAAACTGTAAATTCTGTAAAAGATAAAAATGAATGAGGAATCTTCCATATTGAAAACATTCACCATAAGGAAGGCCTTTCAAGTTTTTAAGGTTCTGCAGATCTTTATAGAAAAGGCAAAAACAAAAGAAGGAGTCGTTCATCCATGAAAAAGTTTTTAATCATCTGTTTAACAGCCTGTTCCCTATTCTTAGTTAACATGGATTACCCGTCTGCACATGGAACTAAAGCAAAACCGGAAAGTGTACAATTCACTGATGCTCAAAAATCGGAAATTGCAAAGATACACCAGCAAATACTTGCAGACAAAAAGAAGTTGATCGAAAAATATGTTGAATATGGTGCGCTATCAAAAGAAGAAGCCGATAAAATGTTTTCACATTTTGAAAAACATTATAAAATGATGGAAGAACATAATTTTCAAATATCGCCGCATCGCCCACATACAGGTCATATGCATAAGTAATTCTATGTTCTTTGCCTATATAGCATGATAATCCGTCCTGATAAAAGGCCGGATTTTTTTCATTTCATTCTTTCTTGATAAATAAACCCTACGCGTTTACCATTTACTAAAGGATTTATATTTCTCTTTAGCGAAATACATAACAATGAGAATGAAAGGGTGAAAAGGATGAACAAAATAGGTATAACATCAAGAGACTTATTTCACTTGAAATCAGTGACCGATCCAAAGCTATCGCCGGATGGCAGCATGGCGGTGTATGTCCAAACCAGAATTGATGAAAAAACAGAAAAATACATTTCCAATCTGTTTATGTTCAGCCTGATTACGAATGAAACAAAGCAATGGACGTTTGGGGATAATCGAGATACATCACCTGCATGGTCCCCCGACGGAAAGCATATCGCCTTTATTTCGGACAGATCTGGAAAAAAACAAGTGCACATTATTGGGAGCATCGGAGGGGAAGCACGCCAATTGACCCATTTCGTTAACGGTGTAACAAAACCTATATGGTCTCCTTGTTCCACCAAATTGTTGCTTTCTACAGGATTAAAAGAGGGAGAATGCCTTAATACAGTTAAGGAAAATGATTTATCCAAAGATGTTCATAGATATGACCGGATTAAGTATAAATGGGATGGGAGAGGCTATTTTGATCAGTTATTTCAGCAGCTTGTCATCGTGGACATTTTAAATGACGAAGCCATATTGCTAACGGAAAATAATATTGATCATCACCCGAATGCATGGTCCCCTGACGGTCAGCACATTGCATTCATAAGCGGGGATGCAGAAAAGAGTGATGATGAACTTTTTTCTGATATTTTCATCATGGAACTAGAAACGAATTCTTCACGGAAATTAACGGATAGTACAGGTTTCTTTAAAGATCCGAAATGGTCTCCAAATGGTGAATACCTTTCATTTATTGGCCATTATAAAGAATTTGCCGGTGCCACCTTTTCAAATATCTGGTTATACTCCATATTCGATCAATCCATTCAGTGCTTAACCGATGGATGGGACGTCCAAATTGGGGATTCTGCAATCGGTGATTTCCAAGTCGGAGCAGTCGACCCTGGTATTTTATGGACAAACGATAGCCAAGGCTTTTACTTTTTAATAAGCGATTATGGAAATACTGGCGTATATTATGGTTCGATTGAAGGAGCCATGTATCCATCTATACTTGATCCGCAGCATATATACGGCCTGACTATAGATCCCGAAAGCCATCGTGCGGTCGTGGCCATTAGTACCCCCGTTCATCCCGGTGATCTCTTTGTTTATAACCTTACAAATGGGGATAAAGAACAAATTAGTTTTATTAATGAAGATTTTTTAAAGGATAAACATTTGTCCATGGCCGAACCCATTACTTTTCCATCTGTTGATGGACTTACCATACACGGATGGATCATGAGACCGACCAATTTTAATGGAAATCAAAAATATCCACTCATTTTAGAAATCCATGGCGGTCCGCATATGATGTATGCCAATACCTATGTTCACGAATTTCAGATCTTGGCTAATGAAGGGTATACTATTTTGTTCACTAACCCACGTGGGAGTGTGGGTTATGGTCAGGACTTCGTAAATGCCTGCCGAGGGGATTATGGAGGCATGGATTATCAGGACTTAATGGCGGGCGTTGACCATGTTTTAGCGATGTATGATTTTATAGAGCATGAAAATTTGGGAGTATCCGGCGGCAGCTATGGCGGGTTCATGACAAATTGGATCATCGGTCATACCAACCGTTTCAAGGCCGCTGTTACTCAGCGCTGCATTAGTAACTGGATTAGCTTTTATGGCGTCAGCGACATTGGCTATTATTTTACTGAATGGGAAGTAGGCGGCGATATCGTTAACTCTGCTGAAAAATTGTGGCAGCACTCACCTTTAAAATATGTTTCCAATGTGAATACCCCTTTACTTTTACTTCACGGTGAAAAGGATTTCCGATGTCCCATTGAACAGAGCGAGCAATTTTTTGTCGGATTAAAACGGCAAAAAAAAGAAGCGGTACTTGTTTCCTTCCCAGATGAGACTCATGAAGTATCCCGAAGCGGATCTCCAAAAATGCGTCTGCAACATGTAGAAGAAATAAAAGGATGGTTCAATAAATATTTTTAAAAACAAAACTCTGTTAGCCTTTCGCTAACAGAGTTTTTGTTTTTAATGTTGGATTTGATCTCTGTCCTCGGAAATTGAACTTAAAGCATTTCCCGCAATTGAATTTGTCTGATGATGCACAGCAAGATCACCCAATGCTACGACTCCGACCAGCTGGTCATTTTCAATTATAGGAAGCCTTCTGATTTGTTCATTCCCCATTAACTCCTCAGCTTCATCCACTGACATATCAGGGGTGCCTGTTACAAGATCCGTGGAAATAACATCAGTAATTCTAGTTGAATTCGGCTTTTTCTCGGCAACACACCGGATAACGATATCCCTGTCTGTAATGACACCAATTAATTTGTTATTCTCCAATACAGGAATGACTCCAACATCATCATCCTTCATTTTGACTGCTGCTTCATATATATTATCTTCCACAGTGCAACAATCCACGTCTTTTGTCATAATATCTCTTAATGTAGTCACAGATATTACCTCCATTTTTCATTAGTTGCTTGTTTATTGTTGACTGCTCAACAGAAATTATTCATCAAACCCTAACACATTTCATTCCACATATTTCCCATGATCCGGTTTAGCTAAAGAATCGAATTCCTTTGCCAACTTTGATAATCCCCTTTCCAATTCTTCCCCTTCAATAGGAAACCCATGCCCCGTTACGGCTACAGCAGGATTCAGACTATCCAATAACCTTACAGATTCCTTGGCAGACTCCCAATCGGTTGTCAAATACCGTGGCGGCCCTGCTATTTCTTTCTCCTGAGTGATAACCTTGTATAGTGAATCTTGCCTGACATTCACAAAAGCATCTCCAGCTATCAGACTTCGGTCACTTTCCCGAAATAGTGAAATATGTCCTTTTGAATGGCCCGGGGTGTGGACCCATTTCCAATCGCCAAGCTCGGAAACACTGTGATCATCAGGCAGGGGTTGAACTTTTTCATCCAGGTTGATTCCCTCATTCGGAAACATCCAAGAAATCTTAGCAACCATCCCCCCTTCGACAGTATAATCTGGCTCAGGATAATTTTCCTGTCCCGTTAAATAAGGCATTTCTTTAATGTGGGCATAAACAGGAGCTTCCCAATATTCCATTAACTCAATCAATGCACCAACATGATCGAAATGTCCATGTGTCAAAATAATGGCCGCAGGTGGATGATGTGGTCCGTATATTTCTTCGGCAGCTCTCTTTATCATCTCTGCTGAACGTGGCATTCCTGCATCTATCAATACCCATTTTTCATCTTTGGGGGACCCTATAAAAATTACATTAACAATTTGTACAGGCAGACAGTATATATCCTCTTTTACAATCTGAACATCGCCACTGGAAACTGAAGTCATTGGCAGGAATTTTTCATTCAAATGATTATCATCCATTATAGACCTCCTAATAAAACTTACTGTTTTTTTAAGGATACCCTGTAAAAGAAAATAAAAAACAACCTATAATTTATATAGGCTGTCTTTCAGTAAACATCCCTGCGTGTAAAAACTGTAAAAGAAATAAGTAAAGCAAGCACCCACCAAACGAGCAATGTAATGACAGAGGATATTAAGGTCATCCCTTCTATCGGAGGAGCCGTGCCGCTAATATAGGCGGTCAATTTCAAATTCACCATAAAGAAATATTTCGCTGACTCCCATGATGAAACCATATTGTTCAATATAACTCCGGAAATCAATGCAGCCAGCATAATGCCCATGCCTGCAGGGGTGCTTCGCACCAAAACCGAAAGCATGAAAGAAAGGGTACCTACCACTACCGCAACCAGCCAGACAAGCCCCAAATCCATCAAAAGGAATTTCCATTGTTCCACTAGCCTTACTTGACTGACATCCACATCAGCACCCTTTAATTCGAATCCGGTTATTACAGGTGCCCCCCAACCTTGATACCCAAAAACGATCCCTGATAAAAAATACGCCAAAAAGGCTGTCATCGCCACGATAATCGAAACTGACAAAATTAATGTTACATATTTGCTCAATAAAATTTTCCAGCGCTCAACTGGCCGTGTCAGCAGAAGCTTGATCGTGCCTTGACTATTTTCGGAAGAAACCAAATCACTTGCCACTATCATGATCAACAGCGGAATGAACAAATCAATTGCATTTTCCAAAAACATGCGAGTAAAAGTAGCGGCTCCTGGCTCTGTGGGGTTAATGTCATGATCCAGGTAATATTGCTGCTGTTTCAGACTTACTTCCAGCTGTTCACGCCACTCATCCAACATCCTATTTGAGCCCAACCGATTTTGAGTATCAATGATCTGCTGCTGAAGAGCTGCACGCCAATCATCAGTTCCCAGCTTCTCCCGCTGCTCTTCCACTTGTTTGTATTGTGCATACGTGAACATCAACACTAAAATTCCGACGATGATACCTATTATGATTAACCGTTTCTTTGCCAACAACTTCATCATTTCATTTTGGATCAAGTTATTCAATACTTCCACCTCCGACACCGGTCACTTGTAAAAATAACTCTTCCAGTCCCGGAAGCTTTCGGTTCATTTCATGTACCTTCACCCCTGCTTGGTTAAGTGCAGCATTCCATTCGGGGGTTTCGAATTCATCATAAGCTGTGATGATATATTTTTGATCTAAGGTAATATCGGTAAAACCGCTAAGGATTTCCACTCCCTTTTGTAAAGGTTCTACCCTCCAAATCATCCGTTCTTGCGTGGATAATAGGCGTTCCACTGTATCCGTTTTGATAATTTCCCCACTTTTTATAATTGCGACGCGGTCACAAAGTTGTTGTATTTCACCTAATAAGTGTGAAGAAACTAGAACACTCATGCCTTCTTCTTCAGCCAACTTTCTAATGAATTGTCGCATTTCACGGATTCCAGCAGGATCTAGACCGTTAGTGGGTTCATCCAAAATCAACAGCTTAGGACTATTAAGCATTGCCTGCGCGATTCCTAGACGCTGCCTCATACCTAAGGAATAGGTCTTCACTTTATCATGAATTCTCGCTTGCAGACCGACGAGTTCTACAACCTCGATCATTCTTTTTTCATCAACTTCAGGTAACATCCTTGCAAAGTGGAGCAAATTATTCCACCCGCTCAAAAATGGATATAACTCTGGATTTTCAACAATGCAGCCCATTTGCTTCATTGCCTTCGTAAATTCCTGACGAACATCATACCCGCATATATGGATGGAACCGGAGGATGGCTTAATCAAACCGACCAACATGCGGATCGTCGTCGTTTTACCGGCTCCATTCGGTCCTAAAAAGCCAAATACCTCACCTTCATTCAGCTCAAAATCTATTCCTTTAATAATTTCCCTTTTGCCAATCTTTTTTTTCAAGCCCTTAACAGACAACGTCACCTGTTTCATCGTTCCTCATCCTCCCATTTTATTAAAGGAGCAACCCTATCAGCAATCAAACGATAACCCTTCTGATTAGGGTGAAATTTATCTGAATACAAATACTCATTTACCGACAATTGAAATATATCAAATGTTGGGACGAAAATTGCATTCTTATAAAGAGCCACGACTTCTGCCGTTTCATTATTCCAGTCCCGTACGATGCGGTTAGTATCAAAGTCCTCATCCAACTCTATAAATGGATTATACAGGCCAAGCAATAATATGGTAGCTGTATCATTGACCTTATTGATATCTTTAAAAATTCCATGTAAATTCTCCAAATAATTCCTTCTCAATTCAGATGTGGCTTCATTATCATAATCAAGCAGGGTCTGGCCTTTTTGAAATAAATCGTTACCGCCAATCGTAACTAAAATAACATCAGCCGCTTGGATTTGGCGCTTCACTTCCGGTTGTTTCACTTGCTGCGCCAATTCTTTAGATACCTGTCCATTAATTCCAAGGTTATGGATGAGCGGTTTTTTATTATATTCACTCTCCAACTCTTCCACAACAAGTCCAACGTAGCCTTTGCCTGTTTCATCACCTGTACCACGCGTCAATGAATCACCTAACGCCACAACCGTAAAATCATCAGGCAGATCATTTTTAATGGGGGATTCCTCTATTGTTTCCATATCAGAAATCCTTTTTCCATAATGGTCAATAATTGCCCATCCTAGGCAAAATAAAAAAAACAGTCCGAGAAGAGCTGATACAATGGTAGCGGCCAATACTTTTGATTTGCTCAAAAACACTCATCCTTCCATTCATTCTCTACCTTCCATTAAATCATATTATTTCCAAAAATAAAAAACTGATTGCTCTTGATACCAAAAATCCAGGTAGCCCATCTCCTGATTGTTAACATCCTATCTTTCTTTAAACGGCACCCTACCACTTCTATCATTAAAAAAGGCAGAACGGGATTCATTTGACCCATTCTGCCTTTTTTTTGTATTACTGTTTCAACGATTCCTGCCCCGCAATGGAACTCCCTTTGATTTTGTGTGCTCTTTTTGACCAGTAGGTCGCAAGCAAAGGACCGGATATATTATGCCAAACACTGAAGATTGCGCTCGGGACGGCCGCCAGTGGCGAAAAGTGAGCTGTGGCTAATGCAGCACCTAAACCTGAGTTTTGCATGCCCACTTCAATTGAAATCGCTTTTTGATCTTCGTATGGAAGTTTTAACACTTTAGCTGCAAGAAAACCAAGTAATAATCCAATTGAATTATGCAGGACAACCACCCCGAATATAGCCAGCCCTGATTCAAGTATCTTTTCTTTATTTGAACTGACAACTGCAGCGACGACTGCCACGATTGTCACAACGGATATCAATGGAAGTGCTTTAGTTCCCTGACTTACTTTCTCTTTAAAAATAAATTTTACAAGGAGCCCTAATAAAATAGGGACCAAAACTATCTGGAAGATAGAAAATAGCATATCTTTTCCTGAAACCGGCAGCCATTTACTAGCAAGTAAATAGGTTAGTGCCGGCGTTAAAAACGGTGCAAGCAAAGTGGATACAGAAGTGACCGCCACTGATAATGCCGTATTTCCTTTAGCTAAAAATGTCATTACATTTGACGCTGTATCTCCCGGACAACATCCAACAAGGATCACTCCGACAGCCACTTCAGGTGAAAGTTCCAAGCTAGTTGCCAGGAGATATGCCACACCAGGCATGATGATGAATTGTGCAGCCACACCGATAAAAACGGATATCGGCTGCTTCAATACAGCTTTAAAATCGCTAAACGAGAGAGTGAGTCCCATCCCAAACATTATTATTCCAAGTAAAATGGATATGTATGGAGCAATCCATTTAAATGCATTCGGAAAATGACATTTAATTCTGACAATTAGCGAATTGGAGGCCTCCCTCTCATGGACGAGCAAAAAAGACCTCTTCACCATTTAAGATGAAAAGGCCTCTCGCTTTCAATAAGGGAAAAATTTAATACTATTATTTTTCTAATATACCAGTGGTTTTCTTCATTACTTTTAGGTTTTTATCTAACCTCATGAGCCATACCGTGAGCAGCATCCCAATCAGTGTAAGTAAACCGTAAAATAAATACACTGTGTATATCCCTGATTTATCCAAGATTATCCCGCCGCTGAAGGTACTGAACCAGTTTCCCAATCCATTGCCAATGGCGGAATAGAGCGTTATTGCTGTAACTGTTATACGGGCCGGGACGACTTCCCGAATATATTGTAATGCCGCAGGAATGAATAGGCCAAGTGAAAACCCTTGAATGATCGAAGTTACATATACGGTAGCCAAACTTGGTTCCGTAAAATACAAAACCCAGCGAACCAATGAAGCCGTTCCAGCCAATAAGGTTATTGGCAGCAGGCCCATTTTATGAATCCAGGTACCTGCCATTCTCATAAATGGAATTTCCGACAATACAGCTAAAAGGAACGCAATGCCAATTCCTGTATATGTCCCGCCTCTTGCCTCTACAAACAAACCATAGTATACATTATTTGCAAGGTTTGGACCAAAAATCAAGAACGTTATAGCAAGAAAGATAAGGAAACGTTTCATGGTGATCAATTCTTTCATTCCACCGAAAAGTTTTCCCTTTTCTCTAGGGGCCTCTTCAGGCAAACGAAGAGCAAGACTAGCTGCGATCAATAGACCGAAGAAAAAGGCATAAAATATAACGGAAGGACCAATGAAGGATTCCGATAACTTTCCCATTACAAACACGGCCACACCATAACCGAGTGAACCGAATAAACGGATTTTCCCATAATTCGATTTAATTCTTGTTGTATATTGAAGAGTGATGCTGTCTGAAACTGGTATAATGGCGCTTTGAAAGATAGCCAGGGCAATTGCGACGGATACTATAAGTAAATAGTGCTCAAACAGCAAGTAACCTAACCCTAATACACCAGCAAGCAACGATGTAATTGCAAGTATTTTTGCTGGTTTTCCGCTCCAATCACAGACAATTCCCCAAAAGGGTTGAAAAACGATCATCACTATCGGTCCAACAGACATGATCATACCTATTTCAATACCAGACAAACCTACCTCATTGGCTAAATAAACGCTTAATAGCGGTGTTAAACTTCCCACTGCAAAAAATGAAAATAGGTAAAATACCTTCAAGCTAAAAATATTAGCATGCTTTTGTTTTTCCAAATCCAGTTTCCCCCATGCTGTATCTACTAAACCACCATATAACTCCACAGATTCCGCATTTCATTATATCCATGCAACTTTTTCATTGCCTTCTAAGAAAAGGCTTTTTTCGTAGGGAGCACGATATTAAAGGCTGTACCCCTATTAACCTCGCTTTCGACAAAGACATTTCCCAAGTGGCTTTCTATTATTTTAAAGCTGATCATGAGACCTAACCCATTACCGGATTTTTTCGTTGTGAAAAATGGCTCTCCCAATCTCTTAAGCTGATCTGGCGGCATCCCTATTCCTGTGTCTGTTATGGAGATATGCACTTTATCCTCTTTAAGCTCAGTAATGACTTTTATGACCCCGCCGTCAGGCATGGCTTCCATGCCATTTTTAATGAAGTTCAATATGACTTGTTTTAAACGATTCTCATCACATTGTACGAGGATTTTTTCGTGAAAACAATCCCAAACCAGTGTGACTTTCTTCTTTCTTGCATCAAACTCCGTCAAGGATAACACGTTTTGAATGATTGGTATAATATTCTTCGTTTCCAATATCAACGACTGTGGTTTGGCCAATTGTAAGAATTCTTCAACTATCTCATTCACACGATTGATTTCATCCATAATAATTTCTAGATATTCTTGTTTATTTTCATCCGTTTCATCTAATTGCAAAAATTCTGTATACCCTTTCATGGAGGTCAGCGGATTCCGTATTTCATGTGCAACACCAGCAGCAAGCTGACCGACGGCAGCCAATTTATCCTGCCGATGGAGCATTTCTTCCGATTGTTTACGCTCAGTTATATCATGTCTAAGTGCCAAAAATTGAAATGGCTTACCTTCTTCGCTGAAAAATGGAACAATTGTTGTATCGACCCAATAAAAACTGCCATCTTTCGCCCTGTTTCTAATTTCACCTTTCCAAACCTTGCGTTGATGGATGGTCTTCCACATTTCATCAAAGAATTCCTTTGGGTGGAATCCGGAATTAACCAAATTATGAGTATGGCCGATCAATTCAGTTCTCTTGTAGCCGGAAACCTCCGAGAACTTTTCATTTACTTCAATAATGACCCCTTTATCATCGGTAATCGCCACTATCGAGGATTGGTTGATGGCATAATGCATATCCTCTAGTTCCTTGATTGAACCCTTTAAAGCATTTTCTGCTTTTTTACGACTGGTAATATCCGAACGGATGGAAATGTATTGATAGGGTTTGCCCCTTTTCATAAAAGGAACGATTGTAGTTTCCACCCAATAAACATCACCATCTTTAGACCGATTGCATATTTCACCATTCCATGTTTTGCCCTGGCTGATCGTTAGCCATAAGTCAGTGAAAAATTCTTTTGCATGATAACCCGAATTGATGATGGAATGGTTTTTCCCTATTAGTTCATGTTCTTCATATTGAGATATTTCCAGGAATTTTTCGTTAACATATGTAATGATTCCTTTTGCATCCGTGATGGCGACGATCGCCGATTGATCTAAAGCATAACGGATATCGCTCACAGTATTATCACTTCTTGCCAACCTCCGGCCTACAATCGTACTTGAAGCAATCAAGCTGGCAAGGATGAACAATGAGACAAAGCAAGTTAGATAAAGCATAAAAGGAGTGAGCGGAACAAATTCACCCGTTACATTTTTACCATCCATCGGTAACACTCTCAAAAAAAGATAGTACCCTTCAATGATTGCCCCGCTCATCATGAGAGTACTGACTGGCTTTAGTGAGGATTGACTTAATTTATTAAAATAAAATAATATTGCCAGGGCCGCTACAAATAAACTAAAGACACTGAAAAGCGTACTGGCGACCAACAATATGCTAAATTGCAAAGAGTGGTTTAAAGAAGACGTTCCCACAATATAATTGGATAATATTGCCACACTAAACATGAAACCGCAAAAAACGATTTGCAGTATTTGTGTTTTATATGATATCGCCAATAACCCAACCCCTGCGAGAGCAATCGCTAAAACTAATGAAAAAATTATTGTAAAAAAGTTGAATGCTGCCACCCCAGAATTATCAAGGGTTAATATGACAACAAAGTTAAGCATCCAAATAGCCACTCCCATAGAGCAGCTGCTCCCTATATACAATAGGCGTTTATATTTCTCGGTAGTCAGTAACGATGTCAGTAAATCCAACGCCGTATAACACGCCATAATTAACAAAAGTACCGCAATCATAAAGAGGACAGGATTTGATGCCACAATTGATTGTTCCATTTTTTTCTTGATCACCTCTACCGTTCTATTCTCCTATATTGTAATGGAAATTCATAGTACCTCCAAGGTTTTTTATTTCCTTATTCCTATATATTTACACACTAAATCTTAGGTGTCCCACACATCGCATGAAAATGGAGTTTTTTTCATAAATTCAATAAAATGAGAAATACTATTCTTTTGTATAGAGTAAAATAAAAATACATGATAATGACAAGCATTCACAACCTGCTTCATCATCGCATGACATACTCAATAACAAAAAGAATTATTCAGAAATATATTAATTAAGAATGTTAATTTCTTTATTTAATTATACCTATAGGTTTATAATTAAATAGAACGTATATAGAGAGAAGGAGTGGGGGGCATGATTATGTCAGACCTGGCAGGTGCAAGTACAACAGAAATTATGCACAAGAAGACCCAGCATAAAAAATTAACACTGAGACAAATATTACAGAGAGGACTTTTAATTACGATCGGTGCCGTTTTAATGGCTGTCGGCCTCGAGATTTTTTTAGTGCCGAATAACGTAATCGACGGAGGCATAACGGGAATATCGATTATGTTGTCTTACATTACGGGATGGAAACTTGGTATTTTTCTTTTCGTTTTGAATCTTCCTTTCTTTTTTATCGGTTATAAACAAATTGGAAAAACCTTCGCATTATCTACTCTGTATGGGATTTTAGTCCTTTCTATTACCACTGCATTGCTTCATCACGTACCAGCTTTCACTCAAGATATCCTCCTAGCATCCGCTTTTGGCGGAATGATTCTTGGCATTGGTGTTGGAATGGTCATTCGATATGGCGGCTCATTGGATGGTACAGAAATACTTGCTATACTCGCTAGCAAGAAGATCCCTTTTTCCGTTGGGGAGATCGTCATGTTTTTTAATTTATTCATCCTTGGCAGTGCAGGCTTCGTTTTCTCATGGGATCGCGCCATGTATTCGATCATAGCTTACTTCGTAGCTTATAAAACGATGGATATCGTCATCGCTGGTTTGGATGAGTCCAAATTTGTTTGGATTATCAGTGATGAATTTGGTGATATCGGCGACGCCATAATGAATCGCCTTGGACGCGGCGTAACATTTTTAGCTGGCGAAGGTGCTTATTCTGGTGATGATAAAAAAGTCATCTTTTGTGTAATAAACAGGCTTGAGGAAGCTAAACTTAAAGATATAGTCAAAAGCTTTGACCCTTCTGCATTTCTTGCCGTTGGGGATATCGCGGAAGTTCGGGGCGGCCGATTCAAGAAAAAAGATATTCACTAATCATTCACCTGCTTTTTGCTTCAAACAATTGGCAAAAAGATAAAAAAAGCTGAAGGGATAATCCCCTTCAGCTTTTTTTATACAGTCTTAATAGTTTCTTGGATTGTTGATTGCTTGAAGCATTCTGGTGCCGGGTTTCATCTCGCTGCTACATAACGGACAAACGTGTTCATCATTACTTGTAAAGTTATCACGAATCCAACCTTTGCAATCTTCTGATGTACATTCCCACACCTTTGTTTCTTCAGGAATGATTTCTTCCGTATTATTTCTTCTATACATGTATCTCACTCCTTAGAATTGAATTGACTTCGTCATGCATAACAGATCACAAGCCATAAAGATAAAAGAAGAATAGATGGCGATTAATCTAAATAGTGAGTAAATACCCATTCGCTTAACCATTGATTATTGTTCATTACACCCAAATTTTCCGAGTGGAAAGAACTTAAGATTACGACATGAATTTTTAATATCTCAGTAACCATTATATCATATATATGCTTTTTATATTTGAGTAAAGATTCTAAAGTAGAAATGATTCCTTAAATCTCAGTTTTTTTAATCAGATAATAAATGAAACACAGCCCCTGACTTACCCTTCAAGATAATAGAGACTGCGCTGTTCAAGAATCCATTCCATATGGTTCTTCCTGCTCAATCGGATAAACAATTCAAAGCGAATCGAGCATGAGAGTAATTTTAGTGCCAAAACCTAAAACAATGAAAGCCCTGCCTCTCTCCCATCCATACGGTTCCTAGACCGTGCCTGCGAGAATCAGATAAAAGCTTGTAAGTACATGTTTATTAATTAAAACCGTCCGTAATTCCAATTGGGAAAATTAAATTCCAAAAGATAAATGGTACATAGAAGTAAGTTAATGAAGAACAGAAATGGATCGAGGAAAATACTTGGTAATAAGATGTATTTCATTTTTCTAGATGTGTTTAACTTGTTTCTACTCCATCATGAAAATGATGGAAAATTATTTTATTAATAAAAATGTTACTTTAAATTACCCTCCAGCGTTTTCTTTTAACAACACTGAAATTATATCTTATCATATATATTTATATATGTAAAGCATTAAACCAGATTGTACTCACTCCGGCATACTTCTTTCAAGCAAAAAAAATAAAGAGGCATAATTCACCTCTTTTATTTAAATGCATTATACTCATTTTCAATTTTTGGGAGTTCCCTGACTTCCTCGACTAATTGACTACCGCACATTGGGCAATCATAGTTTTCCGATGCAAAATCTTTTCTCATCCAACCATTACAATCTGCTGATCCGCACGCATATACTATCGTATCTTCCATAACGATTTCTGGTTCCTCTGAATTCTTTTTACCAAAATACATGAGCAACCTCCTCTTTTTTATATAAAGACTCTGATTAAAGGCGCGAAATCCCACCTTTTTATCATTCCTAGTATACGCATTAAACCAAATTCTTATTTATTCATTGAAAAAATATTCCAAAAACCTAATCACCTATGCGTTTTCCAATCCTGCTTTAACCAAGATCGCTTTAATCATAAAGTAGGAAAAGTGCTCAGGTAAGGCTTCTTTTAGCGGTTTTAGTTTTTCAGAATCCAATTGTTTCGCAGTTTCCAATACAAGGTCATACTCTTTATCCGAGAAAATCCCTTCCCATTTGATATCCAAATGTTCCTCTGCACACTTTAATAAATGATTTTCAATTGAAATGGAAGACAGACCTCTCATTGTCCCGATTACCTTGATTGATTTGCCTTCCTGATATAAGCGATAGCTTTCTAAATGTGATGGCGTAGTGCTTCTCTTTACTGCTTCCTTTGTAACCATTATATTCGTTTCTAATTCAGGATGTGCCTGTACATAATTGGAAATTCCTTCTAGGAACACGGCGCCGAAGCGTTCGAACTTCTGGGTGCCCACCCCTTTTACTTCTAGGAATTCCTGTTCTGTTTTCGGCAGTTTGACGGCCATATCTTTCAAAGATGCATCGGAAAAAATAATGAATGGAGGTACATTTTCCTTACCTGCCAATTCTTTTCTTAACTGTCTCAACTCATTGAACAACCCATGATCTACACTGATGCTGCTTACTTTTTTTATTTCTTTACGCAAGACTTTTTTCTGTCCCAACAGCACTTCCCTGCCAGCATTGGTCACTTTAAGGACTGGAAATTGGCCCCCGGTCATTTCGATATACTGTTTTGCTGTAAGGAAATCAATGAAATCGCCTACATCCTTTGCAGATTGATTATTGATGATTCCATAGGTAGAAAGCTTCTGAAAGCCGAACTCTTCAATTTTCTTATTTCGTGATCCCGTAAGCACTTGGGAGATCATCGTTTTACCGAATCGCTCACCCATTCGCAACATGCATGAAAGGACCATCTGTGCTTGTGTAGTTACTTCAATAGAGTCACGTTTATCTGTACAATTTTCACAATGACCGCAATCCTCAGGATTTTCCTCTCCAAAGTATTGAAGAATGAAGGCTTGCAAACACCCTTCAGTAAAACAATAATCCTTCATTTTGTTCAACTTCTTCAATTCCTGTGATTGCCACTCCTGGGAAGGGTTTGATTGATCAATCAGAAAACGCTGAATCTGCATATCCTGGGGGGAATACAAAAGGATGCATTCACTCTCCAATCCATCCCTTCCTGCGCGACCTGCTTCCTGATAATAACTCTCCATGTTCTTTGGAGTTTGATAATGGATGACGTATCTGACATTAGACTTATCGATTCCCATCCCAAATGCAGATGTCGCTACCATTAAAGGAACGTCATCACGAATGAATTGGTCTTGCTGTTCCGAACGGTCTTGTTCATTCATGCCAGCGTGGTATCGACCTGTCTTGAATCCGGCTTTATTAAGCTTGGCATACAACGAATCGACTTCTTTCCTAGTGGCTGCATATATGATACCCGACTCATTCTTGTTTTTCTCTATATAGCGCATTAAAAAACGTCCGCGGTTTTCTTCTTTCACAACGGAAAAGAACAAGTTATCTCTTGAAAATCCCGTTGATATTGTATGCTGCCCTGATATTCCGAGCGACTGACAAATATCATCGGTCACATGCGGTGTGGCTGTTGCCGTTAATGCCAGTACAGTAGGAGCTGATGGCATGTTTTTCAATAAGGTCTTGATTTTTAAATAGCTTGGTCTGAAGTCATGGCCCCATTGAGATATGCAATGGGCTTCATCAATGGCCACCAATGAAATGTCCACATTAAATAAATCCTGTTGAAATGCAGCATTTTCCAAACGTTCCGGTGCCACATAAACCAACTTATATCTTCCTTGCTTAATATCGTTCATTCTATTGGATGATTCTAACCCCGAAATGGAGCTATTAAGAAATGTGGCATCAATCCCGTTTTGTTCGAGGGCATCTACTTGGTCCTTCATCAAGGAAATAAGTGGGGATATCACGAGTGTTACACCAGGTAACAAGAGGGCCGGGATTTGGTAACATATTGATTTACCTCCGCCAGTAGGCATGATTCCCGCTGTGTTTATTCCTCCCAACACCTGTTCGATAATCTGTTCCTGACCTTTTCGGAATGACTCATAACCAAAATACTCCTGTAAATATTCACGTGCTTTTTCCATCAATTTACTACTCCTCCTATTTACCTTGTAAGGATCGGTAAGGATCTATTTCTTTCATTGTACCTGCTTTTCCCGTGAACCAAAAGGACAAAAAGAGTAGACACATTAAATCTCAGTGTCTACTCTTTTCGATATATAAACATGTTTTGCATGGATGAATTAATTCAAGACTTGCAATTTAACGTTTTTAACGCCCCAATTCACGGCATCCTTTTCGTTAGGTATATAAATGTCCACTCTATTTCCTTTGATAGCACTGCCCGTATCTGCTGCCGTTGCGTAGCCATAACCCTCTATATAAACTTTCGATCCAAGTGGAATGACTGATGGGTCCACGGAAATTACTTTAGCATCAGGATTAGCTTTCAAGTCGACCCCTGTGGCTGTTGTACCGCTGCAGCCTTGACAATCAGCCGTATAGGCAGTTGCTCTAACAGTTATCTCTTTTTTAATTCCTGCTTGATCCTTGGATTCATTGTTTGTTTCAGCTGGTTCCGTTTGTTCTGCTGGCTTTGATTGTTCTTCTGGCTTTGACTGTTCAACTGGCTTTGATTGTTCTTCTGGCTTTGATTGTTCTGCTGGTGCAGCTTGCTCTGATTTTTGCTCAGGCCCAACACTCGCCGCTTCGACTTTGTTAGCCGCTGGTTTAATGACCAATTCTTGATCAGGATGGATTGTATCTGAATTTAAACCGTTCCAAGATTTAATATCATTTACTGCTACATCATATTTGTCTGCAATTTCCGATAATGTGTCTCCTGACTTGACTTTATAATGCTCTTCTTGAGAAATATGTAAGGTTCCTCCGGCATAAATCATGTCTGAAGACAAATCGTTCCAAGACTTAATATCTTCTATTGATACTTTATATGTTTGAGATATCCCCCATAATGTGTCTCCATCTTTCACTTTGACATCTTCTGCATGAACCGGAATTGTGAAAGCACCGGATATTGCAGCCGCTGCCGCTAACGATAAGATTGATTTTTTCATATGTTGTTACCTCCTTGTGAGCTGCTTTATAAGCTAACGAGTTCATCTTAACATAGTTTTTTTCTATACAAAGAACAAACAGATAAAGAATAGATGACAAACATCACAGTAAGATAACGGGACTATAACAAGATATTTTAATATTTCGAAAACACATCTTTTTCCAGTTATCTCCCATATCATACTAATGGAGTCATATTATGTATTACCCAAGCATAATAATTAGAGGCTACATCTATACAAAGGAGGTATTTTTTTGACTCGCGAAAAGACTTTTACCTTAGTTAAATCATACAAACCTTTCCATAGTAAATTCGATCCGTGCCCGCCTATTGGGAGAAAGTATTTCAGGACACCTCCTAATTTGTATATTAATTTTCAACCGCCGAATTTGGAGCAGTTCACACCGGAGGAAGCTTTGAAATACGGTACACTTTGGAAGTTCTTTTATGATTTCTATGATAATCCATATAGGGAAAGGGAGACGTAAATGAATAAGAAACTGGATGATGAATATTATCAGCTGCTTGAACAAATACAGGCTGCTGATTTCGTACTTGTCGAGTTGACTCATTATTTGGATACACATCCTAATGACCAGCAAGCATTACAGCAATTCAATCAATTTCACGAATATTCCAAACAATTGAAATCGGTTTTTGAGCCTAAATACGGTCCCTTATTGGGTTTTGGAAACAGTACAGGCGGTGAAAATAAATGGGAATGGGGCCAAGGCCCTTGGCCCTGGCAGGTATAAGGAGAGATATCTATGTGGGTGTATGAAAAGAAACTGCAATATCCAGTTAAAGTAAGAGACTGTAATCCTAGATTGGCAAAATATTTAATAGAACAATACGGGGGGGCTGATGGTGAATTGGCTGCAGCACTCCGTTACTTAAATCAACGATATACAATACCCGATAAAGTCATCGGATTACTTACGGATATCGGAACAGAAGAATTCGCTCACCTAGAAATGATTGCCACCATGGTTTATAAGCTTACAAAGGACGCCACACCACAGCAGATGGTTGCAGCAGGTCTTGGCGAACATTATGCGAATCATGATGGTGCACTTTTCTATCAAAATGCAGCAGGCGATCCATGGACAGCCACATACATCCAAGCTAAAGGCGATCCTATTGCTGATTTATATGAAGATATTGCCGCTGAAGAGAAAGCTCGTGCAACCTATCAATGGTTGATTGACATCTCAGATGACCCGGATATCAATGATTCACTAAGATTTTTAAGGGAAAGAGAGATTGTACATTCCATGAGGTTCAGAGAAGCTGTAGAAATCCTAAAAGAGGACAAAGGGAAAAAAAAGTTTTTTTAATAAAATTCAAATAGAAAAGGCAACGGAAAAGCTTCCGCTGCCTTTTTGTCATTTACGGTCTGAAGAATATGTCCATCCATCTTCCTGGTAAATCTTCTCTTCTTTCATCAGTTTGCCGAGAGCACGTTTGAACGCTCCCTTGCTTAAACCGAAGTGAAACTGGATATCATCAGGTGGTGTTTTGTCACCATAAGGCATAGCACCGCCACGATTCATTAAATAAGTGAAAATGACATCAGCATCTTCCCCCATTAAATCTTGTTTAAAGGGAAATAAAGAAACGTTTAGCGTTCCATCTTCTTTACTATCAATGACGCGCCCTTCAACTAATTCACCAAGACGGGGCTCCTCCTTGCGTTCACTTTCGTGAATGAAGCAGCGATATCCTTCTTCGGAAACAAAGAAAGACCCAACCATAAGCAAACGATAGACATTTCCCTTAACAGTGGTGTTACGGACTCCTTTTAAAGGAGCTTTTACAGCAATCTCCTGGATTACATCTTCCGTAGCAAGTTTACCAAACAGGCGGTCATTGCGATCTGTCTTAAGGGATACATATAGACGATCACCAACCTCAGGCCATAAACGATCAATATTCGGTAGGTCGTCCAGGGATACAAGTATATCTTTGGAAAGGCCGATGTTCACAAAAACACCAAGTTTCCTTTTCACATTGACAACTTCCGCCCAACCATACTGATCAATCTGAATTTCGGGAATCTTCATTGTGGCTGTTAGCCTTGCTTGTTTATCGTGGTAGATGAACACAGTAACTTCATCACCAAGCTCAAGTTCCGTTCCTTCATTCATTTCACTATGATGAAGTAAGACATCTTCTGAACCATCAGTTAAAAACCATCCGAAATCAGCCTTACGTTCCACTTCTAACTCTACAGCCAAACCGGCCTGAATTTTTTGCATGTATATAAATCCTCCTGTAACTTACCTTTACCTACAATTGTACCCAATTATTTATTTTTCCAACATATTTGAATTTATCATTTTTTTGTTGTTCTGTATACCCATTACGGTTTTTTATTTTTTAACCCTTGTCATCTTCGTGGAATGCATGAGGGACTAGAATCTATCCTTGGTTACCATTGCTCAACAAGGTATGCATAATTACTTCGGATAATTGGCTCGGTTTATATGGTTTAACTAAAAAATCCTTAAATCCCAATGAAATACCCTTTACCCTTTCATCAAGTGCCGTCGATACAAAAACGGGAATCTCATTCAAGTCACAGGATCCTTTTAACTCCCTCAGGATCGCCCAGCCGTCCATTTCTCCCTCTTCAAGAAGGATATCTAGTACTATGGCATTCATAATCAGTTATTTCGGTGATATAATTTATTGATTAACTGAAAGGAAAAAGAAAACATTCATGACAAAAAAATTGTATTACACGTCCACCATGACTTCCGAATGGGATACCACTATCCAGGAGTCCGTTGAAGAAAATGGCTTTTACTACATCACTCTTGAAGAAACCGCTTTTTATCCAGAAGGGGGCGGACAGCCTTCAGATACTGGCAAAATAGAAGGAATCACTGTTCTGGATATTATAAAAAGCAATGATGGGAAGATTCTGCATAAGACGGAGAGAAGGCCAGATTCAGAAATCGTTCACTGTGAGCTGGATTGGCCCCGCCGCTTCGATCATATGCAACAGCATAGCGGCCAGCATTTACTCTCTGCAGTCTGTGTCGAACTGTTTGACTCGAATACGGTCAGCTTTCATCTTGGAAAGGAATATTTAACGATCGATATAACGTCCGAATTTAAATGGACTGAAGTACATACGGCGGCAGTTGAAAAGCAGGTTAATCAATATATTATTGAGAATCGCGAAATACTTGCATATTTCGTGACAAAGGAGCAATTACAGACACTTCCTGTCGTTAAAATGCCTACTGTGTCCGAAAATATCCGTATTGTTGAAATAGAAGGGATTGAGTATAACCCTTGCGGCGGAACCCATGTAGCTCGAACTGGTGAGATAGGCTTAATAAAGATTTTCAAAACGGAGAAGCAGAAAGATTATACCCGCCTCTATTTTAAGTGCGGCTTCAGGGCATTGAACGAATTTTCTGAAAGTCTCGGTATTCTTTCAGCCTTATCGGATAAATTCAATACCGGACGTACAGAGATATTGAATAGGGTGGAGAAACTGGAGAATGACTATAAGAAGCTACTATCGGTAAATGAAAACTTAAAACTTGAAAATGCAAACTTTCTTGCTGACTCTCTGATTGCAGTAAATGCAGAGGGATTCATCTCTCATATATTCGAAGATAGCTCAATGAAAGATCTGCTTTACCTTGCAGGTACGATTGTAAAAAAGGAAAAGGTTACCGTATTATTAGCATCACGTAAGGAGCAAAAGGTGATTCTTTCGCACAGTGGGTCCTTCCCCTTACATTGCGGAAAATATTTTAAAGCTGAACTCAGTTCGTATAATGGGAAAGGCGGAGGGAGCGAACAGACTGCACAAGCAGGTTTTGCGTCACAAAATGACCTAATGGCATTTTACCAATACACAGTTGAAAGATTAGGCCAAAATTCAGGTGAATAAAACCTCTGCGATATGGGTGATGCCCATTCGTGAAGAACACAGAATTTATTTTTTTCAGAATTAGAAGAGAGAGGACAAATTGTGCCCTCTCTCTTTTTATACTTCTATCTTTAATTTCCGTAACCCTTGTTCTTCAATATGAATATGATATTTTTCTTCGAGCTCCAAGATACGTTTAAAGGCTTCCTCCTGATTATATTCATGGTTTTGCGATTCTTCGGCAAACTCTTTTCTTGCCAAATGATAGGCAAGCTTATCCCTGAATACTCCTTCTTCATACTCATCTATGACTTCATGAAGTTGATCCTCCAATTCCCTGCTTAAATCATATATTTCGTATTCCTTCAAAAACTGGACTCCTTCCATGCCGAAATCTTTAGCAAAGGAATTGAGATACTGTTCAACCTCACTGAATTCTTTATTATTTTCAGTATCGGAAGCAACCCAATATCCGTACTGAACCATTTTGAATAATGTTTCAAACTGTTTCTTGGTAAAATTGATTTTCATTGTCCATTAACCCCTTTTCCGGTTCCTTACACCAAAAAGAATAAACCGCAATGGAACAAAAGTCCAATGCAGTTTATTCTCAATCAAATATTTCGGTTACAGAAAAATAAGCTGCTTTTTCCGTATCTATGACATAATGGCAATCGCCTTTAACCAAATTATAATAACGGTGCTTTTGAATATTTGAAATCATTTGAGTTGAGTCATCTCCTTCTACCTCATGCTCTATTTCTTTGCCTCCCGGAAAATAAAAACCAACTTTCAATTTCATCATTCTCATCCTTCCCTTCATCTGCTTGAATCTCTCTTTTATTTCTTATCCTTTATCATGAAGTTATAAACATAAATTAAATGCTTATTCACTTTTTCCATGATATTCTAGAAAAAAATACTAAAACCAGAAGGTGTTTTTAATGAAAATCAGGAGAGCCATAGAAGAAGATGTAAATGGAATAGCAAATGTACATATAAACAGCTGGCAAACGACTTATAAAGGCATCCTCCCGGATCAATACTTGTCTTCCTTGAATCTGGAAGCCAGAAGGAAAAACTGGTTAAGAAATTTAAAGATGCTGCATAATGCCACTTTTGTTGCGGAAAATGCCAATGGGGAAATCATCGGTTTCACTGCGGGTGGACCTGAACAAACGAATGATCCGCATATTCAAGGTGAAGTATATGCCGTCTATATTTTAAAAGAGTATCAACGGCAGGGATTCGGCCGAAAAATGATAAAAGCGGTCATACATGAACTTATTAAAATGGAACATAAGAATTTAATAATCTGGGCATTAAAGGATAATCCTTCATGCGGTTTTTACAAGGCGCTCGGCGGTCAAGTAATAGCTGAAAAAACTGTTAAAATGGCTGGCATCGAGCTCATCGAGGTCGGTTTTGGGTGGCAAGATATTAAGGATATCCTTTTGCATTTGTGAGCGTACCCGGAGGATGGTTACATTCCATCTTCCACCTCTCATGTCTCAATTAAGAAAGCATTTTTCTCATTACCTAAAAAATAAAGTCGGTGCAATGGTCTTGTCATTGTTACGTATAGCAGTTTAATATCAAGCTCATTTTCACGGCAATACGCTTCTTCCAGGGATATTGCAAATACGACATCGAATTCCAGGCCTTTAGCTTGATATGAAGGAACAATTAATGTTTTATCTTTAGGAATGTTTCCCGCTTCATCTATTAAATGAAAGCTTTGATGGAATGCACTTAGTTTCTCGTTTGCCAGTTTGCAATCTTTCATCGTTTTGGCAATAACGGCAAACGTTTTAAATCCCTCTCCTTTAAGGCTTTCAATAAGTTCGATCAGCTCTTCTTCCCAACCTTTCTTTTCAATGGAAATGAATTCTGGATCCCTGCCATGCCGGACTACAGGTTCAACTTCCGGGAAATCGTAGGTTAACAACTGAAGAATCCGGTTAGCTTGTTTCATTATTTCAACAGTGGTTCTATAGCTTTTTTGTAATTCAGTGTACGTCGCCCGCGGGAAAATACGATGGTGGACCTCATCCCATGTTTGTAACCCCCGGTATGAATGGATGCCTTGTGCCAGGTCACCTACTAGTGTGAACATATCCGTATCCACTGCTGTTTTGAGTGCCTGTAACTGCATGAAACTATAATCCTGAGCCTCATCAATGACGACATTTTTTGCTTTATTTTCTTTGTCGACACCAAAAAGCCGCTCCTGAAGATATAATAATGCACCTAAGTCCTCCATCTCATAGCTTTTATCAGAAAATAATTTATGATTATACTCACATAAAGCACTTGCATCTTCAAAAGTAAGTTTACCATTACTATACGAGGCCAACCGCTCCGGATCTTGATATAATTCCTGATAGTAATGTAGAAGATCTTTATTTTTGAATTGCTTAAAATAGCCTTTTACAGAAGAACGGATCGCTTTTTGGATCTGTCCGATCCTTTCCTCTTTTTTATCGAGGCATTTTGTAACAAATTCCTTGCGTATGTCTGGATCTATATTCTTAATGAGAGCCTTCTCAATTTTAGCCTCATAAAAATCAAGAACACGATCAAGCATTATTTTCTTTTTCAATTTAACTTCATTTTGTAAAATGGCCTTCAGTTTGTCCAGCCTGCCGTATAACGGTAAATACCAATAATCCTCTTCCAATAATCTAATGAACTTCTTAGCGGAATAGAGGCGATATTTATCACAATAAAAATCTGCATCCGGATGAAAACCCCTGAAAATATCCTTTACATATTCGTCCAAAATATATTTAAATACGGGGGAGCCCTTTAGACCTGATATCCAGACAGCGGACTTTATTTCTTCATCATCCTTTTCCAGCATTCGAGTTAGTTTATCATCAGGCACAAGCTTCACTTGCTTTCCTATCGCTGCCTGCACATATTCGGAAAATGTGAATTGTTTTACTTTTTCAACACCTAATTCAGGTAATGCTTCAGATATGTAATCAATGAACACCCGGCTCGGGGCAAGAATCATTAATTGTCGCGGATCGAACAAGTCTTTATAGTGGTAAATGAAATAAGAGATCCTATGTAAAGCAATTGTCGTTTTACCACTGCCCGCTGCGCCCTGAACAATGATAGGTTTATTCAAATCTGCACGAATGATTTTATTTTGTTCTTCCTGGATTGTGGTAATGATATCTGTCAACCGATTGCTGGAACTTTTAGAGAGGGATTCCTGCAACAATTCATCCGTCGTTGTTAGATCAATGTCCCTTACCTCTTCCAAGACACCTTCTTCAATCATTAATTGTCTCTTTAAAGTGATATTCCCGCTAAACGTTTCCCCTTCCGCCTCATATTCAATTTCACCAATCCGTCCCTCATAGTAAAGGTTTGCAATTGGTGAACGCCAATCTACGATGATCTGTTCCTGGCTTTCCCTCTGATAAAGGGACGTTTTTCCGAAATAAAGCACCTCCCCTCTTTCACCATCATTCCTTTCAAAATCCACTCTTGCAAAGTAGGGCTTTTTACTTGCTTTACGTAAACTTTCAAGTTCAGCTTTGGACATTTCAAAAAAGTTGGCTGTCGTCAACAATTGAGAATATAAGCCGGATTCAGACCAATCGGCATCACCAAAAGCTTCTTGCATATTCCGCTGAAATTGATCTTTGCTTGTTTCTGATGTTTTAATGACTACATCTATATAACGTTTGGTAAAATCCAGCCGCTGTCGTTCCAGTTCAAAATCAGGGTGACTTCCCAATATAACCACTCTCCCTTCCTCGTTTATTTATCAAACTTTTAAAAACCGATGCTAAGATGAAATGGACATTTATACTATCAGAAAACCCAATGGTTGACAAATGTGGACACATAGAATTATATAGTTGAAATTAACTTTTTTAGAAGGAAAATCATTGAATGCTTTTCAGAAAATACGAAATAGACATATTTAATTATTACATCTTTAAAAATGTCATTTCCATTCTGGAAGTAGGAAGTTTATTTTCATTTCTTCCTATGGACAATTCTCTTCTCTTTATTCATTATGATATGCAGTGTATTTATTGTATATCAAAAAGATGTTAGACCCATCAATCAGGCGATCCCTTATTAATAGGGGAAGTGCCCAGCTAGACCTTTCTTCCACAAAGGTCATCAATTCTTAACATAAATAACGATAATTTAATGTTTCATTGGAATCTCATGTTATATACTTAGATTAAAATTAAATAATTTTCTTACGAAAGTGGGTACCGTCATGGAAATAAATGAGAGACAACCAATACTATCCCCTAAATTAATCCATGAACTTGAAATTTTATCATCTAAAACAAATATGTCTATCCCTGAATTATTAGAAATATCTGTAGTATCACTGCTAGAAAAGGTGAATAATACCAAAGAAGTGAATGTTGGACTTAATAATAAGGAAATGATTTTAAGAAATAAAATCATCATTAATCAAAATAGAGAAGTTCTGAATAACCAAAGCACTTGACCATATAGGTTAAGTGCTTTTCTGTTCCTTTACATTTACAATGTATGAACAACACCCGATTACTCCACTGACATGTGTACTAAATGATCGTATTCATGACCTTAAAAAACACCTTAACTGCCATTATGTTAAATTGATTATTGATTAGATATTCTAACGTGGTTTCCAATGTAATATTTATTCCTCATTATGTAATTCCCCACCAATACAATCAGTAAATTCCTTTGCCCTGTTTATATTTGATGAAAATACACCTAGAGTTCATTCAAGGGTTTCCCATGAAAAATTATATCCATTTGAATTTGTAATTTCGCATTAAAAAAAGCAGCTATTAAACTGCTTATCAATCTTTATGGTTTATTTGATGTCACGTATGTACCAGCTATGAAATCATGTATGGATCTATGATCTTTTCTTAATCCAACCATGAATGCACTGACAATATACCCTATCCCTAATGTAACGGCATAAACTAAAGTAGCAACAAAATTCCTCATTAGCATTGTGCCTATGCCTAATTTTTTACCGTCCACCCTTACTATGCGTATACCCAAAATCCTTTTACCCACTGTATAGCCACACCATAGTATCGGGACAATCAGCAAGTAAAGAAAGTTGACAAACATTGAAAAGTTTTCGTTTTCCCAATCACTGGTAATTAATCCGAAAATTATCGCTACTGGTGCAGATACTATTAAGGCATCCAAAAATCCTGCTAAAAAACGTTTCCAAAACCCTACTGAATCGCTCATATATGCCCCTCCTTTTGCATTAGTTACAATTACCTATATTACCAATTATAAGGTTAATATGTAATAAGCCTTTGTGCTCATAATTTTTTTCTGCAAAAAAATAGAACTTACATTACAGCCGATACTTGTTCTTCAATATTAAACTCCTGAGTAATTTTTGCTTATAAACGTTTGTTTTTGCTAATCTAACTTTAATTTTCCTACGAAATAAGATACAATTTAATGAACGGCATTTAATAAATTAATGGATATAAACTGCTGTTTGAGTGAATCAGCGTAAAACTAGTGCAACAAAGTGTTGGAAACGTTGAAACAAAAGATTTTGGAGGAATGTAAATAAATGATTACTGTAAATAATGTTGGTTTACGATATGGCGATCGTAAACTGTTTGAAGATGT
This sequence comes from Peribacillus sp. YIM B13482, assembly GCF_042787975.1. Taxonomy (NCBI): domain Bacteria; kingdom Bacillati; phylum Bacillota; class Bacilli; order Caryophanales; family Bacillaceae; genus Peribacillus; species Peribacillus sp. YIM B13482. The sequence goes on along the minus strand of NZ_JBHZPF010000005.1, from coordinate 2,905 downwards.
TAATATAAAATTCACGCCTGGTAACTGCTACGGTCTGATTGGTGCAAATGGGGCGGGTAAATCGACGTTCTTAAAAATCCTTTCCGGTGAAGTTGAAGCACAATCCGGTGATGTCCATATGGGGCCTGGCGAACGCCTTGCCGTTCTAAAACAAGATCACTTCGCTTTTGAAGAAGAAGAAGTCCTTAAAGTTGTCATTATGGGACATGAAAGATTATACGAAGTCATGCAAGAAAAAGATGCCATCTATATGAAGGAAAACTTCACGGACGAAGATGGAATGAAAGCCGCCGAACTTGAAGGTGAATTTGCCGAATTAAACGGCTGGGAAGCTGAACCTGAAGCTTCCATCCTCTTAAAGGGCCTTGGCATTGCAGAAGACCTTCATACAAAGAAAATGGCCGAATTGAACGGTGGGGACAAAGTTAAAGTATTGCTTGCCCAGGCACTATTCGGTAAACCGGATGTTCTTTTACTGGATGAGCCTACCAACCACTTGGACTTAAAAGCGATCAAATGGCTGGAAGAGTTCTTAATCAACTTCGAAAACACTGTTATCGTAGTTTCCCATGACCGTTACTTCCTTAACAAAGTTTGTACACATATCGCGGATCTCGATTTCGGTAAAATCAAGGTTTATATCGGTAACTATGACTTCTGGTATGAATCAAGCCAGCTTGCCCTTAAACTGACTCAAGATGCCAATAAGAAAAAAGAAGAAAAAATCAAAGAGCTTCAAAATTTCATCGCCCGTTTCAGTGCCAATGCATCCAAATCGAGCCAGGCGACATCCCGTAAGAAATTATTGGACAAAATCAGCTTGGATGACATACAGCCTTCTTCGCGCCGCTATCCATATGTCGGCTTTACACCTGAGCGTGAAATCGGGAACGACCTGCTTCGTGTAGATGGAATCTCCAAAACGATCGATGGCATAAAAATATTGGATAACGTCAGCTTCACGATGAATAAAGGCGACAAGATTGCATTTGTCGGTAAAGATGAGATTGCTAAAACAACCATGTTCAAAATCTTGGCAGGTGAAATTGAACCGGATAGCGGCTCATTCAAATGGGGCGTTACGACCTCTCAGGCATATTTCCCTAAGGATAATGCCGAATTCTTTGAAGGTGTCGATTTAACACTAGTCGATTGGCTCCGTCAATATTCTCCTAATGACCAGAGCGAGAGCTTCCTGCGCGGTTTCTTGGGCAGAATGTTATTCTCTGGTGATGAAGTCACCAAAAAGGCAAGTGTCCTTTCAGGGGGCGAAAAAGTCCGCTGTATGCTTTCTAAAATGATGTTAAGCGGTTCGAACGTCCTTATGCTTGATGAACCTACTAACCATCTAGACTTAGAGTCGATTACGGCGCTGAACAACGGTTTGATCAGCTTTAAAGGATCGATGATCTTCTCCTCTCATGATCATCAGTTCATCCAAACTGTGGCGAACCGTATCATTGAACTTACACCAAAAGGAACAATCGATAAGCAAATTAGTTATGATGAGTACCTTGAAAATAGCCAATTGCAAAAACAAGTGGCAGAAATGTATAAATAAGAAGTTTGTTATATGCGGCACACCCTTATGGGATGTGCTTTTTTCGTTTGCGATCTTTCCTACAGTTGTTTCCAGCCTTTAATGCATTAAAGGTATAAAAAACAGTCTGCAATAAATATAATGATATTCCCCGAAATATGAACACTGAATACTTTAATGGATAACAAGGTATATTGGTAAGAAAGGAGTGAATTAAAATTGGATGGTCATTTAGTGAAAAATATCTTTGAGGATACAGGATACCTTTTTTTATATGATAAATTCAGTTATCAATTTTATGTATCCGGATTGTTCGACTTAGTGGATCAAGAAAAAATAATTTCGGATTTTTTACATACTTATGGCTTCGATGATAAAAACCCACTCTTTTTTGACGACTTTTCCTTTTACTTCAATTGTTTTCATTATTCCCACCAAAAACAAACGATGATGAATTACTTGAAAACAGACTATGACGAACATATTTGTTAAGTATATAAGGCCAGATAAACTGATCATGCCTTTTATTAGCGAAAACCATTCAAAAAACACCAAAAAGTACAGTACTTACTGATTTAAGTCAAAGAGAAATACCAATTTTATCAAGGTACGGAGGAAGGAAAGTTAGTACAATAAAAATTGAACTACCAAACGCTACATTTTCCCATTTTTTCAAATTGTCTTGCCACCTTTCATTTTTCAAATTCTAAACAACGAACTTCTCAGCAGCAGTTAAAATCATTTCTTTTTAAAAAGCCTGCCTTTCTAGCTCTTCCAATTTTTTTAAGGAAGTCATTTTCTGCTTCAAGGAATCTGATTCTCGCCTCGGCCTTCCTAAGTTGGTCCTCTACAGACTGTGGCTTAGAAGTGGGGCGTGATGTACTTCCTTTTCCACGGCGTTCCGTAAGGAAGCCTTCCTCACCAAACCTTTCAAAGGTACTACGCCCGCGCTGTAGACAACGTTTAGGTTGTTTCTTTCCAATTATTCCAATTATTTCGAGATTAAATCCCTGGTCAATGAAAATTTGAGAGGGAGATTTCCCCTTTTTATATTCCTAAACAGTTTTTGTCTTAAATTCCGGACTATAGGAAATAGATCGCTCGGAAGCATTTGGATTCTTTTCAAGTTCTTTAATCTGAAATTCAGTATATATATTCTTACTCATAGAAACCCTCCGTCCATACTCAGTACATCTATTGAAACATAAAAAACCCCGGATAAGGGGGCTGTTGACAAAATGGGGGAGAGCTTTTGCTCCTTCCCCATTTTGATTTTTATCGTTAATTGCTTGTTTATTTATTATTTTTCTTCCTTTTTTTGTAGCTAGTTCATTACTTTTATCATTCGTTTTAAGTTTAATGCCA